>DASSQL010000414.1:0-16763 GCA_035702525.1 Ornithinibacter sp.
CGTGCCGCGGCTGCCGCCGTCAGGGCCAGCACCGCGAAGAGCAGCACGTGCGCCGACAGGGCACGCACCGGCCAGCGCCACAAGGCTGACATCGGCGACATCCGACCTCCCACGGGGCCCCTCCCCCACGAGGAGTCTGACAGGCGTCGACCGCGAGCGCACTCACCTTTCCGGCGAGGCGTCAGGGCAGGCTGCGCAGCGTCTCGTGCACGGCGCGGGCCACCGGAGCGGCGGTGCGCATCCCCGGCCCACCTTGCGCGACGACGACCGAGACGACCCACTTCGGCCGGTCAGCGGGCGCGTAGGACACGTACCACGAGGTGTCGCGCTTGCCCGCGACCTCGCCGGTGCCGGTCTTGCCCGCGATCGGCCATCCCTTCAGGTCGCCGAAGAGGGCGCGCACGCTGCCGTTGGCTGCGGCGTCCTCCAAGGAGGCCCGCAGGTATGCGTCGACCCGCGCCGACACCGGGGCCCTGCGGCTCGGACCGGCGGCGACGGCCTCGTCGCGGTCGCCGGCGGGGTCGACCAGCGAGGACCCGACGCGGGGGGTGAGCACGGTGCCGCCGTTCGCGATCGCGGCGTACATCACGGCCACCTGGAGCGGCGTGACGGCCAGGTCGCCCTGCCCGATCGAGAAGTTGGCGGCGTCACCGGGGCGCAGCAGGTAGCCGCTCGCGCAGTTCTCCACGGCGATCTGGCGCAGGTAGGCGGCCTGCCGGCGGTCGGTGACGTCGGGGTAGCCGGTGCGGGCCCGGCGGCAGCTCTCGGCCTTGGTGGCCTGCCAGGTCGCCTTCTTCCACGCCCGGCCGGGGATGCGGCCGGCGGCCTCGCCCGGGAGGTCGATGCCGGTGCGGGCACCGAGGCCCAGGCCGGTGGTGGCGACGACGAACGGGTCGCGGGTGTCGTCGGTCGCGGCGAACCCACCCTGGGCCTGCCACGAGTCGTAGGCCAGCTTGTAGAACACCGTGTCGCAGGAGATCTTGATCGCCGTGCGGAAGGTGATCAGCCCGCGCCCGGTCGTCTCGTGGTTGTTGAACACCCGGTTGCCGATGCGGTACTTCGCCGGGCAGTCGTAGGTGCCGTTCAGCGGGTTGCCGGCGCGCACCGCCGCCACCACGGAGGCGGGTTTCACCGTGCTCGCGGGCGGCTGCACGACGCCGATGGCGCGCGACAGCAGCGGCGTGTTGGCGGAGGCCGCGGTGAGCCCCGCGTAGTCGGCCTGCGAGATGCCTCCGGTCCAGATGTTCGGGTCGTAGGCGGGCGCGCTCGCCAGCGCGGCCACCGCGCCGGAGCGCGGGTCGAGCACGACGACCGCGCCGGAGTCGGCGGCCCAGCCGCGCTTGCGCGCCTTGGCCAGCTGGGTCGCGAGGCCCCGCTCGGCGGCGGCCTGGACCCGCGCGTCGAGCGAGGTGACCAGGTCGCGCCCGGGCACCGGCTCGGTGCGGGACACCACCCCGGTGACCAGCCCGCGGGCGTCGACGGCGACCACGGTGCGGCCCGGCACACCCCGCAGGGCGGTGTCGTACTGCTGCTCGAGGCCGGCGCGCCCGACGAGGTCGTCGGCGACGAGCCCGAGCTCGCCGCCCACCTCGTCGGAGCGGACCGGGCCGAGGTAGCCCAGGACCTGGGCCGCGCTGATCCCGAGGGGGCGGGGGTAGAACCGCACCGGCTGCGACTCGACGGCCACCCCCGGGAAGCGGTCGGGCTGCTCGACGAGGGACAGCGCCTTCGTGGGGTCGACGTCCTCGGCGAGCGGCACGGGTACCTGCGGGGACCCGGCCCAGCAGGCCGGGGCCGCGGGCGCCCCCCGCTCGCCGCAGAGCCAGGTGCGGCCGAGCAGGTCGGCCGGGTCGAGGCCGAGCACCGACGCGACGTCGCGCACCACCGAGGCGCCCCGGTCGTGGCGGTCGGCGATCACCCGGCGCTCGATGGTGACCACGGTGCTGGCCCGGTTGTCGGCGAGCACCTGGCCCTCGCGGTCGAGGATGCGGCCGCGCAGGGCGGGCACGACGAGCGTGCGGGTGTCGAGCGCGGAGGCCGCGGCGCGGAAGTCGTCGTGGCCCACCAGCTGCACCTGGCCGAGCCGGCCGACGAGCGCCGCGAAGCCCAGGCCGACGAGCAGCACCACGGCGAGGAACCGGCCCTGGTGGCTCCCGGCCCGGCGGTCTCGCGCGCTCGTGCCGAGGCGCGTCACCCGTACCTCCGGCGCACCAGCCCGCGCTCGGCCGCGACCACGAGCGGCACCACCAGCGCGGCGACGGTGGCGGTGAGCAGGCACTGCACGACGACGGCGCCCAGGGCCACCGGGGCACCGACCGCCAGCGCCCCCAGCACTCCCACGCCCTCGACGATCGCCGACGACCCGAGGGCCACCAGGGCGACACGGGGGGCGGCGACCGGCCCCTCGAGGCGGACCCGGCCGGCGAAGGCTCCGGCGACGGCATAGGTCAGGGCCTGCACGCCGAGGTGGGCCGAGCCGGGAGGTACGAGGTCGAGCAGCCACCCGGCGGCCAGGCCGACGGCCGCACCGGCCACCGGGCCGCGCAGCAGCGCCCACGCGACGACGAGCACGAGCACGAGGTCGGGCAGGACCGGCACGTGGCGGGCGCCGAGCGTGACCACCAGCAGCACCGCCACCAGCACCGCCAGGCCCCGCAGCACCAGCGCGACCCGGGCCGTCATCCGGTGCCCGTCGCAGCCGGACGCGGGGCGGTGCGCCCGGAGGTGAGCACCACGGCGACGACGTCGAGCGAGGTGGTGTCGACGGCCGGGGTGACCGTGCCGGTCGGGGCCAGCCGGCCCACCCCGAGGTGCACGGCGGCCACGGTGCCCACCGGGATGCCGGGTACGTACGGCCGCTCGCCGACGCTGCCCAGGGTGGTGACGACGTCACCGACGGTGGCGGCACCCCGGTCGACGAGGGCGAACGAGAGCAGGCCCGGGTCGGGTCGGGCACCCCCGGCCACGGCCGCACCGGACACCTCACCGAGCACCCCTTGCGGGCCGACCCGCACGCCCACGGTGAGGTCGGGGCTGCCGACGAGCAGCACGTCGGAGGTCCAGGGGGCGACCGAGACGACGCGGCCGACCAGGCCGTCGGCGGCCACGACGGTGCGGTCGACCTCGACGCCGTCGCGCGACCCGGCATCGATCGTGACCCGCTCGGGGCCGGCGGGGCCGCTGGCACCGACCGCGACGACCCGGGCCGGCACGAGGCGGGCACCGGCCAGGGCCGGGGTCTCGAGGATGCCGGCGACGTCGTGCCGGGCGGCGACCTCGCGCTGGGCCGCGGCGAGCCGGGTGGCGAGCAGCACCTGCTCGGCACGGGCGGCCGACACCTCGTCGTCGCCGGGGCCGAGGAGGCGCTCGAGCGGGCCGAGGACGGCGGCGGCCGCGCCACGCACCGGTTCCAGGCCGGCGGCCCCGGACGCCCCGAGGGCCACGACGAGCCCGGTGACGACGAGCGCCCCGGTGAGGAGGCGGCGCGAGCGGGTGGTGGGCCCCCGGCCGGTCGACGCCCGGCCGGACGCGGCGAGGCCGCGACCGGTGGGGGTGCGCCGGACGTGCATCGTCAGGGCCGCCGGTTGTCGACGAGCACGCGTTCGAGCGTGCTGAACTCCTCGACGCACCGACCGGCGCCGCGGGCGACCGCGTGCAGGGGGTCGTCGGCGGCGTGCACGGGCACCCCGAGCTCGTGGCCGAGCCGCTCGTCGAGGCCGCGGATGAGCGCGCCCCCACCGGTGAGGGCGATGCCCCGGTCGACGACGTCGCCGGCCAGCTCGGGCGGGCAGACATCGAGCACCGTGCGCACCAGCTCGACGATCTGCACGATCGGGGTCTCGATGGCCCGGCGCACCTCGGCCGACCCGATCGACACGGTCTTGGGCAGCCCGGTCACGAGGTCACGGCCGCGCACCCGGTGGGTGAGCTCCTCGCGCAGCGGGAACGCCGAGCCGGCGCCGATCTTGAGGTCCTCCGCACTGCGCTCCCCCAGCAGCAGTGAGTACTCGCTCTTGACGTGGGCGACGAGCGCGTCGTCGATCTCGTCGCCGCCGATGCGCACGGTGCGCGAGGTGACCACCCCGCCGAGGCTGATGATCGCGACGTCCGTGGTGCCACCGCCGACGTCGACCACCATCGAGGCGCGGGTCTCCTCGACGGGCAGGCCCGCCCCGATCGCCGCCGCCATCGTCTCCTCGATGACGTAGACCCGGCGCGCGCCGGAGCGCAGGGTGGCGTCCTCGAGGGCCCGTCGCTCGACGCTGGTGATGTCGCTCGGCACGCAGACCACGACGCGGGGCCGGATCAGCCGCGAGGGCGAGACCTGCTCGACGAACCAGCGGATCATCCGCTCGGTGACGTCGGCGTCGGAGATCACGCCGTCGCGCAGCGGACGCACCGCGGTGACCGACTCCGGGGTGCGGCCGAGCATCTCCTTGGCGCGGTGCCCCGCCGCCACGAGCTGGCTGGTGCCGGTGCGGATCGCGACCACGGACGGCTCGTCGAGCACCACCCCGCGGCCGCGTTCGTAGATGACGGTGTTGGCCGTGCCGAGGTCGATCGCGAGGTCCCTCCCGCGCACCCACCCCGACGCCCAGCCGCTCATGTCAGCAGGCTAGGTCGGGCGGGTCGAGCGCTCGGGATGCCGCGCCGATGTGGGCCGGACCGGCCGCCGGATGCCGGGGCACGGCATCCGTGGACGGCTGGCCACCCGCTCTGCGATGGTGAGCCGATGGACGCTGCCACGGAGCCACGGGACGCCTCGACGAGGGTGCGCGACGGCCGCACCGTCGCCTGGACCGACTGGGGTGACCCGGACGGCATCCCGGTGCTGCGCGTTCCCGGCACCCCTGGGTGCCGCTGGTCGGTGCGCGCCGACCGCACCCCGTGGGCCGAGCGCGGGCTGCGGGTCGTGACCACCGAGCGGCCCGGGTTCGGCGCCTCGAGCCGGCTGCCGGGGCGACGCTTCCGCGAGCACGCCGACGACCTCGCGGAGGTGCTCGACCACCTGGGGCTGGAGCGGGTGCACCTCACCGGTGGCAGCGGCTCGGCACCCCACGAGCTGGCCCTGTGCCAGTACCACCCCGACCGGGTGGTCGCCGCCACCGTCGTCGCGGGCATCGCGCCGTTCCGCGACGACGAGATCGACACGCTGATCCCGATCAACGCCGAGGTGGCCCGGCTGGCCCGCGCGGGCCGGCGCGAGGAGGTCGCGGCCGTCCTGGCGCCGCACCGTGACGCGATGCTCACCGACCCGCTCGGGGCCTTCCGCGCCATCATGGACACGGCACCGCCCGAGGACCTCGCGGTGATGGCCGACCCGCAGTGGCAGCAGGGCTTCTCCCGCGCCCTGCTCGAGTCGCTCGGCGCCGGACTCGACGGCTGGGTGGACGAGGCGATGGCGCTCGACGGCATCTGGGACGTCGACCCGGCATCCGTGCCGACGTCGATCACCTGGTACCACGCGGTCGAGGACCGCAACTGCCCGGTGGAGGCCGCCCGCCGCCTGGTGGCGGTGCTGCCCCGTGGTCGCTTCGTGGAGTGGACCGATGCCGGTCACCTCACGGCCTACCACCGCGAGGGCGAGATCCTCGACGAGCTGCTCGCGAGGGGCTGAGGCTCAGAGCTCGGGGAACCAGATGCCGATCTCGCGGGCCGCGGACTGCGGGGAGTCGGACCCGTGCACGATGTTCTCCTGGACCTTCCTGCCCCAGTCGCGGCCGAGGTCGCCGCGGATCGTGCCCGGGAGCGCGGCCGTGGGGTCGGTGGCGCCGGCCAGGGCGCGGAAGCCCTCGATGCAGCGCTCACCCTCGATGACGACCGCGGTGACGGGGCCGGAGGACATGAACTCGACGAGGGGCTCGAAGAACGGCTTGCCCTCGTGCTCGGCGTAGTGCTGGTGGAGGCGCTCGACGTCGGGGGTGAGCACCTGCAGCGCGACGAGGGTGTAGCCCTTGCCCTCGATGCGACGTAGCACCTCCCCGGTGAGGCCGCGGGCGAAACCGTCGGGCTTGACGAGGACGAGTGAGCGTTCGGTGGTCACGGGAGCAGCCTAGTCACCGGCGGGGGTGGCTCCCGCCGCGGCCCCGGCCTCCTCGTCGGCCTCGCGCTGGGCCACGATCCGGTCGATCTTCGAGCCCTGCACCAGGAGCAGCACCCAGAGCGCGGTGAAGACGAGCGCGACCCCGATCATCGCCGGCACGAGCACCGCGCTGGCCCAGGTCAGGGCCTGCACGACCCAGCCGAGGGTGACGCCGTACGGGCGGCGCATCAGGCCGGACGCCACGAGGGCGAGCAGGGCCAGAGCGAGGCCGACCCAGAGCAGCTGCTGCCCGTCGTCGGGGCGGCCGTCGGCGATCGCGTTGCCGCGGGCGACGAGCGCGAAGAAGGACAGGATGACCGCCTGGCCGAACAGGGCCATGGCCAGCAGCCGGAAGGTGAACTTGCCCTGCGTGCCGTAGAGGGGCAGCCGGCTCATCCGTCGCGCTTCCAGCGCCGGGTCTCGACGGCGGCCTTGCTCTCGGCCAACCCCGCTCCGGTCGCGGCCCGGTAGTGCTTGATCGCACCGATCAGCTCGCCGCGGTCGAGCGCCGCGTCGATGGTCTGCTGCACCTCGGGGGTGAGGTCCTCGACGGGCGTGAAGGCGGTGGTCGACGCGCCCCGGCTGGCGCGCACCGACGTGACGACCCACCAGACGGCCGCGACGACGGCCACGAGGAGGATCAGCTTGACCAGGGGGCTCATGCCACCAGCGTAAGCGGCCATGGCGCCCGGGGTCCGAGGTCGGGTATCGGCCGCCGGATCTGGTGGGATGGGCTCGTGACGGCGACCGAGCTGATCGACCCGCGGGCGCTGCGACGTACCGTGCTGATCGTGGCCGGGCTCAACCTGGCCTACTTCGGCGTCGAGGCATCCGTGGCGCTGGCCATCGGATCGGTGTCACTCATCGCCGACTCGGTCGACTTCCTCGAGGACACCGCGATCAACCTGCTCATCGCGCTGGCGTTGGGGTGGCCCCTCGCACGACGGGCCCTGGCCGGGCACGTCATGGCGCTCATCATCCTGGTGCCGGCGCTCGCCGCGGCCTGGGAGGCGGTCAGCAAGGCCTTCCACCCCTCCGCCCCCGACGTCACCGCACTGCTCGTCACCGCCGGCGGTGCCGCTGCCGTGAACACCGTGTGCGCCTTCCTCCTCGTCGGCGTGCGGTACCACGGCGGGTCGCTGAGCGGGGCGGCGTACCTCTCGGCGCGCAACGACGTGGCGGTCAACCTCGCGATCATCGCGATGGCCCTGGTCACGGCGTGGACCGGGTCCGGCTGGCCGGACATCGTCCTGGGCGCGGTGATCGTGCTCATCAACGCCCGGGCCGCGTGGCAGGTGTGGGGCCTCGCCGGTGAGGAGCGGCTCGCCGCCCGGGCGCTGGCCGGCGAGGACCTCGACGACTGAGCCTGCCCCGAGCCGGTTGCGAGTTCCCGCAACTTCGCGGCCGGGCGGTCTCGGTGTCACCACCCGCACCTAGGCTCCATCCCTCGTCACCGCACCTTGGGGGTTCCCGCATGTCAGCAGCATCCCGCCGGTTCTCGTTCGTGGCTGTCGTGGCGATGCTGGCCCTCGTCCTCGCGGGCCTTCCTGCGCTCGCCTCCGCGAGCGAGGCGCCCGCATCGGCCGGTGGGGCGGTGGCGGCTCCCGTGGTCACCCGCACGGCGGGCATCACCCAGCTCAGTGACAGCGAGTACCTCGAGTCCGACCCCGGGGCGGTGCTCTACGACTCCCGCACGCAGGCGAAACCGCTGAAGGCGCAGGAGCGGCGCACGATCAGCGTGCTCGGTGGCTCACCCGTGGCGGCGCCCGCCGACGCCACGGCGGCGATCCTCAACGTGACGGCGGTGTCTCCGACCGCGTCCGGCTGGCTGGCGCTCTGGCCGGCGGACAAGAGCCAACCGGCCACCTCGACGGTCAACTTCGTGCCCGGTACCCCGACGCCCAACCTCGCCGTGGTCCAGCTGACCGCGGGCCGCCAGCTGGCGATCAAGAACGGGTCGGCGGGCACGACGCACGTCCTGGTCTCGCTGCGCGGCTGGATCCGGTCCAACAACGGCACCTCGCTGCCCGGCACCGTGACCCCGACCGACGCCACCCGCGTCATCGACACCCGCACCACCGGCCCGGCCATCCCGGCGCAGGGCTACCGCGACGTCAAGGTCACCGGGGTCGGGGCACCGGACGGGGCGGGTGCGGCGCTGCTCGACGTGGTCGCGGTGACGCCCAGGAGCGCCGGCTACCTCATCGCCCACCCGTCCGACACGGCCCGCCCCACCTCCACCATGCTCACCTACCGGGTCGGCTCCAGCCGGGCGGCCCTGTCGCTCGTGCGGCTGTCGGCCGCGGGCACGGTGCGGCTCTGGAACATGTCGAGCACTCCGGTCCACCTCGTCGTCGACTCGTTCGGGTGGGTGGCGGCAGGTGACGCATCGCCCACCCCGATGGGCACCTCCGCGCTGACCCCCGACCGGGTGCTCGACACCCGCGAGACCACCGGGGCGCTCAGCAGTGGCAACGGCTACACCGCCGACGTGCCGCTCCCCGCCGCACCGGATGCCGCGAGGGGCTTCGTGCCCTCGGGCGCGGTGCTGGCCATCACCGCGACCCGCGCCACGCGCAGCGGCTACCTCGACGTGGACGTCGCCGGCGACACGACCTCCGGGCTTGAGCTGCACACCCCGTCCGTGCTCAACTTCGCTGCCGGCGAGACCGTGACCAACACGACCTACGTGACCGTGCCCCCGGCCGGACGCCTGAGGGTCCACGCGGGCACGACCGGTTCGGTGCACGTCGTCGTCGACCTGGTCGGCCTGGTCAGTCACCGAGGGGAGTTCAGGGGGCGCGTGGTGAAGGAGGCGGACGGCTCACCGCTGTACCCGTCCGCAGCGGGTGACCAGCTGGGGTACGGCCAGAACCGCTTCGTGGCCCCGACGGCGCCCGACGGCACCTACCGCTGGGGCTACAACGCCCGCAGCCCCTACTCGAGTGCGGGGTCCGCGGCCTGCGCCACCGCCATGACGACGCCCGGGACCGTCGCCCCGCGGGACACCACCTACGCCGTCGGCTGCACCGGCGGGACGGTCACGTGGGCGTACGTCCAGCACCTCATGGGTGCAGCCATCGACGTGGGCGACGTCGCAGTCCCGCGGTCCGGCACGCTCACCGGGGTGGTCACCCGCCCCGAGGGCAGCAGCACCACCACCGGCTCGGTGTTCCTGAAGCGCACGGACGGTGGGTACTTCATCACCGTGCCCGTTGCGGCGAACGGCACCTGGAAGGCGGCCGGGCTCCCGGTCGGCGACTGGGTCGTGACGGCAGGGAACGTCGGTAGCACGCTGCGTGGCGAGATCATCGACGAGATCCCGGTCGAGGGGTCGATGACGCTCACCGCCCTGGCGGCCGCCAACGCCAAGTCCTTCACCGTCACGGCCGGGGCCGTGGCCACGGCCGACGAGGCCCAGCTCAAGGCGCCGGGCCGGCTGAACTGGACGATCGTGGACCCCGACGGCAACTACGCGGACGTCAGGTACACCGTGCGCCACGAGTCCGGCTTCACCATCTCGGAGTCGGGCGCCACCGTCACCCAGGTGAGCCGGCTGCTGCGCCCGGGCGGCTACACCGTCTGCGCGACCGAGGGCGCCGTCACCGTCTGCAACGGCGGCGCGTCCAGCGCCGACACGGCACCGTTGCTGCAGGTCACCTCGTCGAACACCGACCCCGGGGTCTCGACCACCATCACGCTCCCGTGACGCGAGTCGGCGGGCCGAGGTCCGGCACCGTCAGACGGTGGTGGTGCCGAGCAGCATCCGCACCTCGGCGGCGGTGACCACCGAGCCGGTGGCGAGCACTCCCCCGCTGACGCCGCCGCTCTCGTCGGCCATGCCGGCGGCCCGGTCGAGCGCATCGGGCAGCTCGTCGACCACGACCACCCGGTGCTCACCGAAGATCTCGGTCGCGATCTCGCCGAGCTGGCGCGGTGACATCGCGCGCGGCGACGACGTGCGGGTGACGACGACCTCGTCGAGCACCGGCTCGAGCGCCTCGAGCAGCTCGGCGGCATCCTTGTCCTTCATCACGGCCACGACGCCGACCAGCCGGGCGAACGTGAACGAGTCCTGGATGGCGTCGCGCAGGGCGCGCGCGCCGGCCGGGTTGTGCGCCGCGTCGACGAGCACGGTGGGGCTGCGCCGCACGATCTCGAGCCGCCCCGGGGAGTCGACGCTCGCCAGCCCGGCCCGCAGCACGTCGATGTCGAGCGCCTGCTCACCACCGCCGAGGAACGCCTCGACCGCCGCGACCGCCACCGCGGCGTTCTGCGCCTGGTGGGTGCCGTGCAGCGGCAGGAACAGGTCGGGGTACTCGGCGGCGAGACCGCGCAGTGCGATCTGCTGACCACCGACGGCCACGTCGCGCGCGATGACGCCGAAGTCGTTGCCCTCGAACAGGATCCGGGCACCCACCTCGGACGCCCGGTCGACGAGCACCTCGACGGCCTCGGGGGCCTGCTGCAGCCCGACCACGGTGATCGCGTCGAGCTTGATGATGCCGGCCTTCTCGCCCGCGATCTCCTCGACGGTGTCGCCGAGGAAGTGGCGGTGGTCGAGGTCGATCGGGGTCACGACCGAGACCGGGGCGTCGACGACGTTGGTCGCGTCCCACGACCCGCCCATCCCCACCTCGACGACCGCGACGTCGACGGGGGCGTCGGCGAACGCGGCGTACGCCACGGCCACGAGCACCTCGAAGTAGGTCATCGCCGGGCCGCCGTCGATGATCGAGCGCGCGTCGACCATCTCGACGAACGGGATGACCTCGTCGTAGGCGCTGAGGAAGTGCTCCGCGTCGATCGACCGACCCCCGACCGCGATCCGCTCGAGCATGGAGTGCAGGTGCGGCGAGGTGAACCGGCCGGTGTTCAGCCC
The DNA here is from genome assembly GCA_035702525.1 of Ornithinibacter sp. GTDB lineage: Bacteria > Actinomycetota > Actinomycetes > Actinomycetales > Dermatophilaceae > Fodinibacter. The sequence goes on from DASSQL010000414.1 coordinate 10,965, forward strand.
CAGCTCGCGCAGCAGCGCCTCGATGATCCTCGCCGTGCTCGTCTTGCCGTTCGTGCCGGTGACGTGGATGACCGGGAAGGTGCGCTGTGGGTCGCCGAGCAGCTCCATCACCGCGCGGATCCGGTCGAGCGAGGGCTCGAGGTCGTGCTCAGGGGCGCGGGAGAGGATCGAGGTCTCGACCTCGCGCATCCGTCGGTTCAGCTGGAGCTGGTGCGCGGCATCGCGCTGGGCGGCATCGGGGGCAGGGCTCACCCACCCATTGTCCACGCTGAGGAGAGGCGCTCGGCCCGGTGCGGGACCGGCATCGTTTTCCCAACACTTTGTTATGGGTTGCATAACGTGACATTCCTGATTATGGTGGCGACATGAGCGAGCAGCGAATGCCGCAGCAGCGTCCGGCCACGCCGTCGACGCGCTGTCGTTGTCGCCGCCTCGCTGCCTGAGCTCCACCACCCGCCCCGACCGGACCATCCGCCCGACGCCCCGGGCGTCGGATGCCGGATGCCGTCCGCCACTGCCTCGACTCACCCCGCGCGTCGTCGAACGCGCCCTCCACCACGGAGCACCGCCATGACCGTCATCAGCCGAACCCGAACCCTCCCGCCTGCCGACGCGCCCTCGCTGCGCCCGAGCCCGTTGCGCACCGCACTGCGCCTGGCCGCCGATCCCTCGCGCTGGCGCCCCCACGTCGACTTCGACCCCGATCGTCGCTACTACCGCCGACTGCTGGCCGACGAGCACCACGAGGCGTGGCTGCTCACCTGGCTGCCCGGCCAGGGCACGCTCTGGCACGACCACGGCGGCAGTGGTGGGGCCTTCGTGGTGCTCCAGGGCGCCGTCGTCGAGGGCACGGCGGTGCACGGGGTCGTCCGCGGCACCCGGCACATCCACCGGCGCGGGGTCGCCCACGGGTTCGGCGCCGACTACGTTCACCGCGTCACCAACGAGGGCCCTGACCCGGCGGTCTCCCTCCACGTCTACGCGCCACGCCTCGAGGTGCAGCACGACTACGTGAGCGAGGACGGCATCCTGCGACGCATCGCGACCCGCCGAGAGGGTGACGACTGGTGAGCCCGCGTAGCCGCATCGACCTCCTGCTGTCCGCCGCGCGCGCCCGTCTGCACCGGCTCACGCCGGAGGAGGCCCTGCACGCGGTCGAGCACGGAGCGGTCGTCGTCGACATCCGACCGGCCGCCCAGCGCGCCGAGCACGGCGACCTTCCGGGCGCCCTCGTCATCGAGCGCAACGTGCTCGAGTGGCGGTTCGACCCGACCAGCCAGGCCGCCCTGCGCATCGCGGACGACGACCTGCGGGTGATCGTGCTCTGCCAGGAGGGCTACACCTCGAGCCTGGCCGCCGCTGCGCTGCAGGACGTCGGCGTGCACGCTGCGACCGACGTGATCGGCGGGTACGCCGCCTGGGTCGCCGCCGGAGTGGCTCCCCCGGCGGCGGCCAGGGTCAGCGCCTCGTGACCCGCAGGCGCGCCGGGTAGCGCTCGCCGATGACGACCTCGGTGACGCCGTCGCCGTCGCGGTCGAGGTCGTCGAGGTCGGGGGTGACCGACAGCTCGGTGGCGAGGGTCTCGCCGGTCACCAGCTCGCGGTGGCCGAGCACCGCGCGGTAGACGAACTCGGCGCCGGTGACCTCGAGCGAGATGCGGTCGGAGACGTCGAAGCCGGCGTCGCGCCGGGCCTGCTGCACGGCCCGCACGAGGTCGCGCGCCGCGCCCTCGACCTCGAGCTCGGGGCTGACGTCGGTGTCGAGCACGACGAAGCCGCCGCCCGGCAGCATCCCGGTGGTGTGCGACCCGGCCTGCTCGGCGTCGACGACCGTCTCGACGACGTACTCGCCCTCGACGAGCGCGAGCCCACCCGAGGTGACGGTGCCGTCGTCCGACACCGACCAGTCTCCGGTCTTGCTGCCCTTGATCGCGGTCTGCACGTCGCGCCCCAGGCGCGGGCCGGCGGCCCGGGCGTTGACCACGAGGCGCTGGCTGATGCCGAAGTCGGACTCGTGCGCCTCGGCGACGTCGAGCACGCTGACCGCCTTGACGTTGAGCTCGTCGGCGACGATGCCGGTGAACGGCCGCAGCCCCTCGGGGTCGCTGGTGACCACCGTGAGCTGGGGCAACGGCAGACGCACCCGCAGCTTCTCGGCCTTGCGCAGCGACGAGCCGGTGGAGCACACCGCCCGCACCTGGTCCATCGCGGCGACGAGCGCGTCGTCGGCCGGGAGGTCCGCGGCATCCGGCCAGTCCTCGAGGTGCACCGAACGGCCGCCGGTGAGGCCGCGCCAGATCTCCTCGGTGACCAGGGGCAGCAGCGGCGCCGCGACCCGGGTGAGCACCTCGAGGGCGGTGTAGAGCGTGTCGAAGGCGGCACGTGCGACGGCACCGTCACCGGCAGCGGTGTCCCAGAACCGTTCCCGTGACCGGCGGATGTACCAGTTGGTCATCGCGTCGACGAACTGGCGCACCGACTCGCAGGCACCCGGGATGTCGTAGGCGTCCATCTGGCCCTGCACCGTGCCGACCATCCCGCGCAGCTTGGCGAGCAGGTACCGGTCGAGGGGGTCGGTCGACGCCGTGGACCACTGGGCGGTGTAGCCCTTGCCGCCGTCGAACGCGTTGGCGTACAGGCTGAAGAACGACCAGCTGTTCCACAGCGGGATGAGCACCTGGCGCACGCCCTCGCGGATGCCCTCCTCGGTGACGACGAGGTTGCTGCCGCGCAGGATGCCGCTGGACATGAGGAACCAGCGCATCGCGTCGGCGCCGTCACGGTTGAACACCTCGGTGACGTCGGGGTAGTTCTTCAGCGACTTGCTCATCTTCTGGCCGTCGCTGCCGAGCACGATGCCGTGGCTGACGCACGACGAGAAGGCCGGCCGGTCGAACAGCGCCGTGGCGAGCACGTGCAGCGTGTAGAACCAGCCACGGGTCTGGCCGATGTACTCGACGATGAAGTCGCCGGGGAAGTGGTGCTCGAACCACTCCGCGTTCTCGAACGGGTAGTGCACCTGGGCGAACGACATCGAGCCCGAGTCGAACCACACATCGAGCACGTCCTCGACGCGGCGCATCGTGGAGTTGCCGGTCGGGTCGTCGGGGTTGGGCCGGGTCAGGTGGTCGATGAACGGGCGGTGCAGGTCGGGCTCGCCGTGCTCGTTCAGCGGCATCCGGCCGAAGTCGCGCTCGAGCTCCTCGAAGGAGCCGTAGACGTCGATCCGCGGGTACTCGGGGTTGTCCGAGCGCCACACCGGGATCGGGCTGCCCCAGAACCGGTTTCGCGAGATCGACCAGTCGCGGGCGTTCTCGAGCCACTTGCCGAACTGGCCGTCCTTGACGTGCTCGGGCACCCAGGTGATCTCCTGGTTGAGCTCGACCATGCGGTCCTTGAACTTGGTGACCTCGACGAACCACGACGAGACCGCCATGTAGATGAGGGGCTCGCGACAGCGCCAGCAGTGGGGGTAGCTGTGGTCGTAGGTCTCGCGGCGCAGCAGCACGGTGCCCGCGGTGACCGAGCCGTGGTCGCCGTGCTGGGCGGTCGCGGCCTTGAGGTGCTCGATGACGACGGCGTTCGCGTCGAAGACGTGCAGGCCCTCGTAGTCGGCGACCGGGAAGGTGAACCGGCCGTCGGGGCCGACGGGCACGACCGGCGCGATGCCGTACTGGTCGGTGAGCTGCTTGTCCTCCTCACCGAACGCAGGGGCGATGTGCACGATGCCGGTGCCGTCGTCGGTGGTGACGTAGTCGGCGGCGAGCACGACGTGCGACTTGGCGTGGCCGAGGTAGTAGGAGAACGGCGGGGTGTAGGAGCGGCCGACCAGGTCGCTGCCCTTGAGCCGCTCGACGACCCGGTCGGCGGCGTCGTCACCGAGCTCACGGGCGTAGGCGGCCAGGCGCGCCTCGGCGAGGAGGTAGCGCTCGGTGCGGCCGGTGAAGTCGGACTCGACCACGACGTAGTCGATGTCGGGGCGCACGGCCATCGCGAGGTTGCTCGGGAGGGTCCAGGGGGTGGTGGTCCAGATCAGGGCGAGCTCGCCGGTCTCGAGCCGGTAGCCGACGGTGACCGCCGGGTCCTGCCGGTTCTTGTAGACCTCCTCGTCCATCCGCAGCTCGTGGTTGCTCAGCGGCGTCTGGTCGTTCCAGCAGTAGGGCAGGCAGCGGAAGCCCTCGTAGACCAGGCCCTTGTCGTACAGCGTCTTGAACGCCCAGAGCACCGACTCCATGAAGGTCGGGTTCAGCGTCTTGTAGTCGTTCTCGAAGTCGACCCAGCGGGCCTGGCGGGTGACGTACTCCTGCCACTCCCCCGCGTACTTCATCACCGAGTCGCGGCACTTGGCGTTGAACGACTCGATCCCCAGCTCGAGGATCTCCTCCTTGGTCTTGATGCCGAGCTGGCTCATCGCCTCGAGCTCCGCCGGCAGCCCGTGGGTGTCCCAGCCGAAGCGGCGCTCGACGTGGCGGCCGCGCATCGTCTCGTAGCGGGGGACGATGTCCTTGACGTAGCCGGTCAGCAGGTGGCCGTAGTGCGGCAGGCCGTTGGCGAAGGGCGGGCCGTCGTAGAAGACGAACTCGTTCGCGCCGTCCTCGCCGGTCGGCCGGTTGGCCACCGACGCCGCGAAGGTGTCGTCGGCCGCCCAGCGGGCCAGCACGGCATCCTCGATCTGCGGGAACCGGGGGCTCGCGGGCACGCCGAACGCGGTGCCGGTGTGCTCACCGGTCGTGGAGACCTGGGGGTACGTCATGGGTGCTGCTCCTGCGGTGTCGTCGACTCGTCGTGGTGCCCGGGACGAGGACGAAGGGTCGCGCTCCGGCATCGGATGCCGGTGCGCACCTCCGCGGTGCCACCTCGCTTGCCGCTGCCCCAGGGGGCGACGACCGCTCTTGTGCCAGGTCGTGACGTGACCCGTACGTCCGGTTCTAGTAGGGACCTTCGGGCGGATGCCGTGGGGTCCCGTTCTTCCGGAAGCTCGCCGCTGATGACGGCTCGAACGCTCGTGGTGGGGAGTCTACCGGCGGTCGGGGTGTCGGTGCGCGCCCGTTGCGACCGGGCCGACGCTGGCGCGTCGCCGGTCCGTCGGGCTGACGAGTCGGTCGACAACGAACTCGATGGCGAATCCGGGCATCTCCTGTTCGCTCCGGGCTGGACGGAATCCGCTGGAGAACAACCGGTTTGGCCCGTTTGGCTCGGATTGGATCGGGGGGCTGTCGGTGATCGCTTGTAGGTTTGGGGCAGCGAGATGGCAGGGGGTGAGGGGTGTGGCCGGGGGTCCGGGGCAGGTGCAGGAGGCGTGTGAGTCGGCGCTGGGCGCACTGGTCGGCGCCTTCATGCAGGGCGCGGTGTCCGGGTCGCGGGAGGAGTGGGCGGCCGCGGTGGGGGCGGCGCAGCGGGTGGTCGACGTGGCCTGCGCGGCTGCGGACGCGGCCATCGCGCGGTTGGCGGCGATCGAGCCACAGTGGTGCGAGGACGGCACGCTCGTGGAGTCGCACCGGGGTTTGGGGCACGTGGCGCTGGACGCGCCGGCGATCGTGGCGGGGGTGCTGGCGTGCACGGCACGGCACGCGGAGTCCCGGGTGCGTGCCGCGGTGCGGTTGGCCGGTGACGGCCCGCCCGGGTCGGGCACCGAGACCGGGCTGGGTGGTCTGCACGCCGCGATGGCCGCCGGCCGGTTGGATGCGTACCGGGCGTCGGTGGTCGCCGACGAGCTCGAGCACGCCCCCGCGCCGGTGCGCGCCACCGTGGTCGCCGCCCTGGAGGGCCACTTCGAGGGTGAGGACGGTGTCCGGCTGCG
>DASSQL010000415.1:0-19906 GCA_035702525.1 Ornithinibacter sp.
CCCACGACCGACCCCGGCCCCGACCCCGCGTGGCGCGCCGCCAGCCGCGCCAGCGTGTTCGCCTCCAGCGGGTGCCGCATCCGGCTGGCCGCCACGATCACCCCGACCTGCGCGGCCCCGGGCACCGACGACACCGCCCGCGCCTCGTCGAGCACGATCTCCAGCGCCGGGGTGATGCCGCCGACGAACGGCGCGTACGACGTCGGGTCGACCTGGATCTCCAGCCACCGCGACCCCTCGGCCCCGTCGTCCAGCGCGGCCTCGTGCACGATCCGGCGCATGTCCGCCTCACCGCGCACGCAGGCGCGCGCGGCGTCGTACAGCCGCTGGAACCGGAACCAGCCGCGCGCGTCAGCCGTGTCGAACCGCGGCGGCCAGTCGGTGGTCAGCGACGAGGGCAGCCGGATGCCGTGCTGCGCCGCCAGGTCGCGGACCGTCCCGACCCGCATCGAGCCGGTGAAGTGCAGGTGGAGGTGGGCCTTGGGCAGGTCCGTGACGGACCGCTGGGGCGCAGCGGCCGCGTCGCTCACTCGGTGTCGGAGTCCTCGTCGAACGGCTCGTCGATGACGTGCACCGCGGCCTCCTCGGCGGAGGCGCCGGCGCCGTCGATGCCGACGTCCTCGCCGACCAGGTCCTTCTCGTCGTCGTAGCCGCTGCCGCCGTCGGGCGCCACGAGCCGGCCGGCCCGCAGGTCGCCGACCTCGCCGTCACCGAGCCAGTCGTCCTCGGCGTCGATGCTGTCGGGGTCGTCACCGCCGAGGCGGCCGTCGTCGTCCAGGCCCGACTCGTTGTCCGGGGCGCCGTAGGCCGACGCGGGGTCGGGCACCTCCTGGCGGATCCGCTCGTCGATCGTCTCGTCGCGGTGCTGCTCCTCGGCGGTCACGCCGTGCGCGAGGGAGCCGATCGCGTGGTCCGCCGGGGAGTAGCCGCGGTCCAGCACGTCGTCGACGTCCTCCTGCACGAGGGTGTCCTCGGGCTGGAGCTGGTCCTCGTCGTCGAGGCTGTAGTCGCCGAGGTCGTTCGCGGTGTTCTCCTGCTGTTCGGACATGCCTTCACCCTATGTCTGCGAGCCGCTCCGCCGTGGCCAGCGCGACGCACGTCGCCACCCCGGCCATCGCCGTCTCGACCTCGGCCAGCTCGGGGAACGACGGCGCGAGCCGGATGTTGCGGTCGCGGGGGTCGCGGCCGTGCGGGAACGAGGCCCCGGCCGGCGTCAGCGCGATGCCGGCGTCCTTGGCCAGCGCCACGACCCGGGACGCGCATCCGTCGAGCACGTCGAGGCTGACGAAGTAGCCACCCGCCGGACGGGTCCACTCGGCCACGCCGAGTCCGGCCAGCCCCTCGGTCAGCGCCGCGTCGACGGCGGCGAACTTCGGCGCGAGGATCTCGCGGTGCTTGACCATGTGGTCGCGCACGCCCTGTGCCGAGCCGAACAGCTGCAGGTGGCGCAGCTGGTTGACCTTGTCCGGGCCGATCGACGCGAACTGCTGGTGCCCCAGGTACCAGGCCACCGTCTCGCGCGACGCCGCCAGGAACGCGACCCCGGCCCCGGCGTAGGTGATCTTGCTCGTCGAGGCGAACATCACCGGCCGGTGCGGGTGCCCCGCAGCCGAGGACAGCGACAGGATGTCGGCCGACTTCGCCTCGTCCTGGGTCAGGTGGTGGAAGGCGTACGCGTTGTCCCAGAAGATCCGGAAGTCCGGCGCCGCGGTCGGCATCGAGGCCAGCCGGCTGGCGACCTCCTGGGTGACCACCGACCCGGCCGGGTTGGCGTAGGTCGGCACGATCCAGATGCCCTTGACCGACGGGTCGTCCTTGACCAGAGCCTCCACGGCAGCGACGTCCGGGCCGTCGTCGCGCATCGGCACGGTCACCATCTCGATGCCGTACGACGCCAGCATCGTGAAGTGCCGGTCGTAACCGGGCACCGGGCAGACGAAGGTGACCTTCTCCTCGTCCTTCCACGGCCGCGGTGAGTCGACCCCGCCGTGCAGCAGGTGCTGCACGAGCACGTCGTGCATCATCGTCAGGCTCGAGCTGCCGCCGGCCACGAGCTGGTCGGGGTCGACCCAGAGCAGCTCGGCGAACAGCTCACGCAGCTCGCGCAGCCCGCTCAGGCCGCCGTAGTTGCGCACGTCGACCCCGTCGCCGTCCTTGACGCCGTGCGGCAGCGCGAGCAGCCCGTCGGACAGGTCGAGCTGGGCGACGCTGGGCTTGCCCCGGGTCAGGTCGAGCTTCAGCCCGCGCTCCTGCAGCCGGGCGTAGGCAGCCCGCTGCTCCTGCAGGTAGGTCGCGAGCGCCTCGGGGGAGCGCTGGGCGAGGGGGGTGCGGTCGGCGGTGGCGGGGGTCTGGGTGCTCACGCCCATATCGTGGCAGAGGCGAGCGGGGCCGGGTCGGGCGAGTTCGCGCCGGGGCCGGGGCGTCCCGTATGCTTGCCGTTCGGTGTGATCACCCATCCTTCGGCATGCCCGGTGGGTGATGGTCGCGCCAGCGGAGCACCCACCCGACCGGGTGTTCCGTAGGGCAGTGGCTCAATTGGTAGAGCACCGGTCTCCAAAACCGGCGGTTGGGGGTTCGAGTCCCTCCTGCCCTGCGTCACACGTGTGGTTCGTCCACGACTGCAGCCGTTCCGGTTGCCTTCGCGGTCGCGCCGCGCGCAAGGCAACCGACAGACAGCTCGACGTGAAGAGGCACCGTGACTGACGTGGGTCAGACCAGGACTCCCTCCAAGCCCGCCAAGGGCAAGGAGCGGGGCGGCAACCCCATCTCCCGGTGGTACCGAGCGCTCGCGCTGTTCATCAGCCAGATCCTCGACGAGCTGCGCAAGGTCGTGCGGCCCACCCGCAACGAGCTCTGGAACTACACGCTCGTCGTCATCGTGTTCGTCTCGTTCATGATGGCGCTGGTGTCGGGGCTCGACCTCGGCTTCAGCAAGCTCGTCGCGTTGGTGTTCGGCACCTGAGGCGGCGCGCACCGCGCGCCCTCACGACCGCACCACCCGGCATACCGAGAACAAGGAAGAGGTCACCCGTGTCCGACCAGTGGACCGACAACCCCGACGTGGCGTCCGACGACGCCCCCGAGGTGCTGCCCGAGAGCGTGACCGAGGAGTCGCCCGAGGTCGTCGCCGACGACGTCGCGGACGCCGCTGACGTCACCGACGAGGCCGCCGCGGACACCGACGACGTCGTCGCCGAGGATGCCGCTGACGTCACCGACGAGGCCGAGGTCGAGTCCGACGACGACGCCGACGATGCCGCTGACGTCACCGACGAGGCCGACGCTGACGTCACCGACCAGTCCGACGCCGACGACGAGCCCGTCCTCCCCACCGACGAGGACGGCGACCTGCTCGAGGCCGTCGACCCGGTCAAGGCGTTCAAGGACGACCTGGCGAGCAAGTTCGGCGACTGGTACGTCGTGCACTCCTACGCGGGCTACGAGAACCGCGTCAAGGCCAACCTCGAGACCCGGATCACCTCCTTGAACATGGAGGAGTACATCTTCGAGATCCAGGTCCCGATGGAAGAGGTCACCGAGATCAAGAGCGGCCAGCGCAAGCTGGTCCGCCGGGTCCGGATGCCCGGGTACGTGCTGGTGCGGATGGACCTCACCGACGAGTCGTGGGGCGCCGTGCGCCACACCCCCGGGGTCACCGGGTTCGTCGGCAACGCCCACCAGCCGGTGCCGCTCACCCTCGACGAGGTCTACGGCATGATCAAGCCGGCCGACCTCGAGACCTCCGCGGGCGCCCCCGGCGCCACCGGCGGCCAGGCCGGTGCCACCGGCGGCCAGCGCGAGGTCGCCGTCGTCGACTTCGAGGTCGGCGAGTCGGTCACCGTCATGGACGGCCCGTTCGAGACCCTCCCCGCGACGATCTCCGAGATCAACCCCGACACCCAGAAGCTCAAGGTGCTCGTCTCCATCTTCGGCCGGGAGACCCCGGTCGAGCTGTCCTTCAGCCAGGTCTCCAAGCTCTGAGCTGAGGAACCCCCTCCTCGGGGTCACGAGGACACTGCAAAGGGGTCATCGCCCACGGCGTCGGCCCAAAACCACCACGAAGGAACAACATGCCCCCCAAGAGCAAGAAGGTCTCCGGGTTCATCAACCTGCAGATCCAGGCCGGTGCCGCGACGCCGGCGCCTCCCGTCGGCCCCGCCCTCGGTCAGCACGGCGTCAACATCATGGAGTTCGTCAAGGCGTACAACGCGGCGACCGAGCACCAGCGCGGCAGCATCATCCCCGTCGTCATCACGGTCTACGAAGACCGCTCGTTCACCTTCATCACCAAGACGCCCCCGGCGTCGGAGCTGATCAAGAAGGCCGCGGGCGTCCAGAAGGGCTCCGGCGAGCCGCACAAGGTCAAGGCCGGCAAGCTCACCAAGGACCAGGTCCGCGAGATCGCCGAGACCAAGATGCCCGACCTCAACGCCAACGACATCGACGCCGCGATGAAGATCATCGCCGGCACCGCTCGTCAGATGGGCATCGACACCGAGCTCTGAGCCCGGACCCACGGCATCCACCTCGGATGCCGGGTGGGGCGCCACCTCGGTGCCCCACCAGTGGCAGGGCCGGCGCTGGCCCGACGACCACGACTCCACCTCCGAAACACCAGGAGCAGCACATGAAGCGCAGCAAGTCCTACCGTTCCGCCGCCGACAAGATCGACCTCGAGAAGGCCTACAGCCCCCTCGAGGCCGTGCGCCTCGCGAAGTCGACCGCGTCGGCGAAGTACGACGAGACCGTCGAGATCGCCTTCCGCCTCGGCGTCGACCCGCGCAAGGCCGACCAGATGGTGCGCGGCACCGTCAACCTGCCGCACGGCACCGGCAAGACCGCCCGCGTGCTGGTCTTCGCCAACGGTGACAAGGCCGAGGCCGCCAAGGCCGCGGGCGCCGACTACGTCGGCTCCGACGACCTGCTCGAGAAGGTGGCCGGCGGCTGGCTCGACTTCGACGCCGTCGTCGCGACCCCCGACCTCATGGGCAAGGTCGGCCGGCTGGGCAAGGTGCTCGGCCCGCGTGGCCTGATGCCGAACCCGAAGACCGGCACGGTCACCATGGACACCGCGAAGGCCGTCACCGACATCAAGGGCGGCAAGATCGAGTTCCGCGTCGACAAGCACGGCAACCTGCACTTCATCATCGGCAAGGTGTCCTTCGACGAGAAGGCCCTCGTCGAGAACTACGCCACCGCCCTCGACGAGGTGCTCCGCCTCAAGCCGGCGTCCTCGAAGGGCCGCTACATCGCCAAGGCCACCATGGCCACCACGATGGGCCCGGGCATCCCGCTCGACCACACTCGCACCCGCAACCTGCTCGAGGAGACCGTCGAGGCCTGACCTCGCCGACCTCTCGACGAGGGCCCGCCACCCCACCGGGGCGGCGGGCCCTCGTCATCGGCGGCACCTCCCACAGGTCACCCGCCCGCGCCACTACGCTTCGTCGTGGACGGGCCGAGGGGCCCGCGGACGACCCGGAGGTTGACGTGCCCAAGGACCTGCTCACCGCGGCGTGGAAGCTGCTGCTCCTGCGTGGAGTCATCGGCATCGTGCTCGGGATCATCCTCGTGGCGTGGCCGCAGGCGACCATCGTCGTGCTGATGGTGCTCGTCGGCATCTGGGCGCTCATCGACGGCATCGGCCTGGCCGCCCAGGTATTCGACAAGGGGGCCGGAACCGGCCAGCGGGTGCTGTTCGGCGTGATGGCCCTGGTCGCCCTGGTCGTCGCCATGGTGGCGATCTTCAACCCCGACAAGGCCGCGAGCGTGATCACCTGGCTGGTCGGCATCTGGCTGCTCGTGCGTGGCCTGTTCGAGCTGGTCGGCGCCTTCTCCTCGACGGTGGCGACCCCGCGCTGGCTGCTCGTGCTCGGCGCCCTGCTCGACCTGGTGCTCGGCTGGCTGTTCGTCACCCACCCCGGCCAGTCCGCCAAGGGGGTCGCGGTCCTCATCGGCATCCTCGCGATCGCGTGGGGCGTGGTGTTCGTCGTGCTCGCCCTGGCGGCCCGCAGCGCCACCAAGGACCTGCCCGACGACGTGAGCAGCCTGCCGCCGCTGACCCCGCCGACCGCCTCGGCCTGAGCGCCGATTTGGTCGCGGTCCGCCGCGACCCGTACGCTGTCACCTGACCAAAGACCGCCGGTTGTCGCGTGCACCCGCACGAGACCGAAGGCTCCGCGAGAGCGGGCACCAGCGCAGGCCACGAACACGTCACGGCACGCCGTGGAGCCCGCTCCGCGACATGCCTCCTGATGAGCCCCGTGCCTTGTGCCGGGGCTCTTTCTCGTTCGGGCCCTCGACCGGAGGTCCACACGACGGAAGGAGGCGCCCATGTCTCGTGCCGACAAGGCAGCGGCCATCGCCGAGCTCTCGGACAAGTTCAAGAGCTCGAACGCGGCCGTCCTCACGGAGTACCGCGGGCTCACGGTGAAGCAGATCACCGACCTGCGCAACTCCCTGCGGGGCAACGCGACCTACGCCGTGGTCAAGAACACGCTGACCGAGCTCGCCGCCAAGGACGCCGGGGTGACCGCATTCGACGGTCAGCTCGTGGGTCCGACCGCCATCGCCTTCATCGAGGGCGACGCGGTCGAGGCAGCGAAGGGTCTGCGTGACTTCGCCAAGGCAAACCCGCACCTCGTGATCAAGGGCGGTGTGCTGGACGGCAAGGCCCTCAGCGCAGCCGAGATCACCAAGCTCGCGGACCTCGAGTCCCGCGAGGTTCTCCTCGCCAAGCTGGCAGGCGCCATGAACGCCTCGCTCAGCAAGGCGGTCTACCTCTTCGCCGCTCCGCTCTCGCAGGCCGCTCGCACGGTCGACGCGCTGCGGGCGAAGGTCGAGACGCAGGGTCCGGCCCAGGCCGCCCCGGTCGAGGCTGCTGCCGACGAGACCCCCGCTGACGCCGCACCCGCGGCCGAGGCCACCGACGTCGCCGAGGGTGGCGACGCGAGCTGACCTCACGGTCGGCTCACCACCAATCGCCACTCACGGCAAACCGCAGAACAGATAAGGACGCAATCATGGCCAAGCTCAGCACCGACGAGCTCCTTGACGCCTTCAAGGAGATGACCCTGATCGAGCTCTCCGAGTTCGTCAAGCAGTTCGAGGAGACCTTCGGGGTCACCGCCGCCGCCCCCGTCGCGGTCGCCGCTGCCGGCGCCCCCGCCGGCCCCGGCGCCGAGGCCGCCGAGGAGCAGGACGAGTTCGACGTCATCCTCGAGGCTGCCGGCGACAAGAAGATCGCCGTCATCAAGGAGGTCCGCGCGCTGACCTCCCTCGGTCTCAAGGAGGCCAAGGACCTCGTCGACGGCGCCCCCAAGGCCGTCCTCGAGAAGGTCGACAAGGCCGCGGCCGACAAGGCCAAGGACCAGCTCGAGAGCGCCGGCGCGACCGTCACCCTCAAGTGACCTCGTCCCCTCACGGGGACGTATGACACGCCGCGAACGGGCGGGTTCGGACCACCAGGTCCGGGCCCGCCCGTTCCGTGTGTCCGGGCCGCACCTGCATGGATGTCGCCAATCCAGTTGTGCCACTTGCTCCGAACACCTCGCGCGGCGCGCGTCCCCACGGCTGAGAGGCCGCTGAAGGGGCCGCGAGATCGCGTGTACCCAATCCCCACAATCGCCGTGGACTTCGCTCTAATGGTCCGGGCCACAGTGGTTACCTATCGGTAACTTGTGGCGGCCGGATGCAGTCGACGACGACGGGGAGCAACGACATGGGTGTCGCGATCGAGGTGAGCGGGCTCTCCAAGCGGTTCGGCAGCCAGGTCATCTGGGACGACGTCACCCTCACCCTCCCCGCCGGCGAGATCTCGGTGATGCTCGGGCCGTCCGGCACCGGCAAGTCGGTCTTCCTGAAGACCCTCGTCGGGCTGATCCGCCCCGACCGCGGCTCGGTCGTGGTCGACGGCCGCGACATCACGGCGCTGCGCGGCGACGCGCTGTACGACGTGCGCAAGCTGTTCGGGGTGCTCTTCCAGGACGGCGCCCTGTTCGGGTCGATGAGCCTGTTCGACAACGTGGCCTTCCCGTTGCGCGAGCACACCCGCAAGAGCGAGTCCGAGGTGGCCGCAGTCGTCCACGAGAAGATGGAGCTGGTCGGCCTGACCGGTGCCGAGGCCAAGCTGCCCGGCGAGATCTCCGGTGGCATGCGCAAGCGGGCCGGCCTGGCCAGGGCCCTGGTGCTCGACCCGCAGATCCTGCTCATCGACGAGCCCGACTCGGGCCTGGACCCGGTGCGCACGTCGTACATCAACCAGCTGTTCGTCGACCTCAACGCGCAGATCGACGCGACCTTCCTCATCGTCACCCACGACATCAACACCGCCCGCACGGTGCCCGACAACATCGGCCTGCTCTACCACCGGCACCTGGCGATGTTCGGTCCGCGCGAGATGCTGCTGTCGTCCGAGGAGCCGGTCGTGCGCCAGTTCCTCAACGCGCAGACCATCGGCCCGATCGGGATGTCCGAGGAGAAGGACGCCGACGAGCTCGCCTCCGAGGCGGGTCAGGAGCTGCCGCCGCTGCCGCCCATCCCGCTGCAGCTCGGCACGAGCGACGGCCGGCCCCGCCGGGCCGAGCGCGCTCCCGGTGAGTGGAGCCGCGCCCAGGGCATCGTGCCGCCGCCCGGCAGCTTCCGCTCGACCACGGCCGGCATCGTCGGCGTGCACCAGGACCTCGTGCCGTGACCGCCGTCGCCAGCGGCCTGCGCCAGGCCGGCTCCTTCTTCCAGCTCGTGATCGACGTCGCGAAGGCGCTGCCCAAGCGCCCCTTCCAGCTGCGTGAGCTCATCCAGCAGGCCTGGTTCGTCGCGTCGGTGACCATCGTCCCGACCGCGTTGGTCGCGATCCCGTTCGGCGCCGTCATCGCCATGCAGCTCGGCACCCTGACCCGACAGCTCGGCGCGCAGTCGTTCACCGGCGCGGCCTCCGTGCTCGCCGTCGTGCGCGAGGCGTCACCGCTCGTGACCGCCCTCCTTGTCGCGGGTGCCGGCGGCTCGGCGATCTGCGCCGACCTCGGCTCGCGCAAGATCCGCGAGGAGATCGACGCGATGGAGGTGCTCGGCATCAGCCCGGTCCAGCGCCTCGTCGTGCCGCGGGTGCTCGCCACGATGCTCGTCGCGGCGCTGCTCAACGGGCTGGTCTCGGTCGTGGGCATCGTCGGTGGCTACGTCTTCAACGTGCTGGTGCAGGGCGGCACCCCGGGCGCCTACCTCGCCTCGTTCACCGCGCTGGCCCAGCTCGCCGACCTGTGGACCGCCGAGATCAAGGCGCTGATCTTCGGGGCGATCGCCGCGCTGGTCGCCTCGTACAAGGGGCTCACCGCCGGTGGCGGGCCCAAGGGGGTGGGCGACGCCGTGAACCAGGCGGTCGTCATCACCTTCATGCTGCTCTTCGTCGTCAACTTCGTCGTGAGCGCCGTCTACTTCCAAGTCGTCCCCCAGAAGGTCTGAGCCGACATGGGACGAATGACCGCCATCGCCGCACGCCCGCTCCAGGCCCTGGACTCGCTCAGCGACCAGATGCACTTCTACGTGCGCTCGCTCGGGTGGGTGCCGCGCACGCTGCGGCGCTACCGCCGCGAGGTCGTGCGGCTGCTCGCCGAGGTCTCGCTCGGCACCGGGGCGCTCACCGTGGTCGGTGGCACCGTCGGGGTGCTGGCCTTCCTCGCCTTCTTCACCGGGTCGCAGGTCGGCCTGCAGGGCTACAGCTCGCTCGACCAGCTCGGCACCGGCGCCTTCGCCGGGTTCGTGTCGGCCTACCTCAACACCCGCGAGATCGCCCCCCTCGTCGCCGGCCTCGCCCTCGCGGCCACCGTCGGCTGCGGCTTCACCGCCCAGCTCGGCGCGATGCGGATCAGTGAGGAGGTCGACGCCCTGGAGGTGATGGGCGTGCCCAGCCTGCCGTTCCTCGTCACCACCCGGATGATCGCCGGGTTCGTCGCGGTCGTCCCGCTCTACGTCGTCGGCCTGCTCTCGTCGTACGCCGCGACCCGGGTGATCGTCACCGACTACTTCGGCCAGTCCAAGGGCACCTACGACCACTACTTCCACCTGTTCCTGCCACCGGGGGACATCCTCTGGTCGTTCGCCAAGGTGCTGATCTTCGCCGTCGTCATCATCGGCATCCACTGCTACTACGGGTACACGGCCAGCGGCGGCCCGGCCGGCGTCGGCGTGGCCGTCGGGCGCGCCGTGCGCACCTCGATCGTGGCGATCAACCTGCTCGACTTCTTCATCTCGCTCGCCATCTGGGGCGCGACGACCACCGTGCGGATCGCCGGATGAGCGCCCGCCCCGGTCTGCGCGCGCGCCTGGGTCGCCGCGTGTACGGACTCGCCTTCGTCGCCGTGGTCGTGCTCGGCATCTCGCTGTCGATCGCGTCGTTCGAGAAGGTGTTCACCGACGTCGTGCGGGTCACGCTGCGCACCGACCGGATCGGCAGCCAGCTGCAGGAGTCGGCGGACGTGAAGATCCGGGGCGTGCTCGTGGGCGAGGTGCGCTCGATCGCCGCCACCCCGCAGGGCGCCACCCTCGAGCTCGCGCTCGACCCGGACCGCGTCGACCAGGTGCCCGCCGGGGTCAGCGCCCGGCTGCTGCCCAAGACGCTGTTCGGCGAGCGCTACGTCGACCTCGTCGCCCCCGCGGGCGGCGCCGGTCGCGCGATCGCCGAGGGCGACGTCATCGCGCAGGACCGCACCTCGGTGGCCATCGAGCTCGAGCGCGTCTTCGACGACCTGCTGCCGCTGCTGCGCACCGTGCAGCCCGCGAAGCTCGCCGCCACCCTCAACGCGCTGGCCACCGCGCTCGACGGCCGCGGCCAGAAGCTCGGCGACAACCTGGTGCTCGTCGACTCCTACTTCCGCCTGCTCAACCCGTCGATGCCGCTGATCCAGGCCGACATCAGCGGCCTCGCCGACCTCGCGAGCACCTACGCCACGGCGGCGCCCGACCTGGTGCGCGCCCTCGACGCCCTGCGCACCACCAACGCGACCATCGTCGAGAAGAAGGACCAGCTCTCCGGGTTCCTGGCCGGCACCGCCGGGTTCGCCAACACCGCCGCGGGCTTCCTCGAGGACAACGACACCCGCATCATCCAGGTCGGCCGGGTGCAGCGACCGACCCTCGCCGTGCTCGCCAAGCACGCCCCCGTCTACCCGTGCCTGGCCCGCGGCCTGGTGCAGTGGCTGCCGCGCATCCGCGACGTCTTCGGCGGCGGCCAGATGCACATCACCATGGAGGTGCCCGCCCAGCGCGGCGGCTACCGGCCCGGCCAGGAGCCGGCCTGGAGCGACGACCGCGGCCCCAGCTGCCGCGGCCTGCCCTCACCCGGGGGCAGCCAGGCGCGGCCGCGCGGCGGGACGACGTTCGGCGACGGCAGCGGCGGGGGCACGGCGGCCAACTCGGCCCTGCCGTCGGCCCTGCTGCGCCCGGATGCGGTCGCCATCCCCGACGTCGACGCAGGCCTGGCCGGCACGGCGGAGGAGCAGCAGGTCGTGGCCATCGCGTTGGCGTCCGAGGGCGCCGGTGAGCCCGACGCGCTCACGACGCTGCTCGCCGGACCGATGCTGCGCGGGACGGTGGTGAACCAGTGAAGACGCTCCCCAGCCTGGTCAAGCTCATGGTCTTCGTGATCGTCACGGTGCTGGCCACCGGCCTGCTCGCGGCGACCATCGCGAACGTGCAGCCCGGCGAGAAGGCCTCCTACCACGCCGTGTTCGCCGATGTCACGGGTCTGGCCAAGGGCCACGAGGTGCGCATCGCCGGGGTGCGGGTCGGCACCGTCACCGACATCCGGGTGGCGCGCGACCGGGTCAGCGCCGACGTCACCTTCGACGTGCTGCGCACCAGCGTGCTGACCGAGGGCACCGTCGCCACGATCAAGTACCGCAACCTGGTGGGTGAGCGCTACGTCGCGCTGACCCAGGAGCCCGGCAGCGCCCGGGCCATCCCCGAGGGCGCCACGATCCCCAAGGACCGCACCCACCCCGCGCTCGACCTCACCGTGCTCTTCAACGGGTTCAAGCCGCTGTTCGCCGCGTTGTCTCCGAAGGACGTCAACGAGCTGTCCGCTCAGCTCATCTCGGTGCTCCAGGGGGAGGGCGGCGACATCAACACCCTGCTCGGGCAGACGGCATCCCTGACCCGCACCCTCGCCGACCGCGACGCCGTCATCGGGCGCACCATCGACAACCTCACCACCGTGCTCACCACGGTCGAGGCCCACGACACCGCGTTCGGCGAGCTGCTGACCCAGCTGCAGCGGTTCGTCTCCGGGCTGGCGCAGGACCGCAAGGCCATCGGCGAGTCACTCACCGACATCAACGCGCTCACCGGCGACACCGCCTCGCTGCTCCAGGCCGGCCGCCCGGACATCAAGGCCGACGTCTCGCGCCTGAACGCGCTCGCCGGCACGCTGAACGACCCGAAGAACACCGCCGTGTTCGAGAAGTTCGCGCGCACCACCCCCGGGAAGATCGACACGATCACCCGCACCGCCACCTACGGGTCGTGGTTCAACTTCTACCTGTGCCGCTTCGACGTGAAGAACATCGTCCTGCCGACCGGCGCGACACCCGCAGACCTGGGCTACACCGTGGACGCGGCGAGGTGCCGATGAGAACCGGTCCCGTGCGTGACCGCGACCCGCTGCGACTCGGCATCGCGGGGCTGCTCGCCGTCGCCGCGATCATGGTGCTTGCCTTCAACGCGTCGAGCCTGCCGTTCATCGGCGGGGGCGACGCCTACTCCGCGGCCTTCAGCGAGGCCGGTGGCCTGCGCGACGGCGACGACGTGCGCATCGCCGGGGTCAAGGTCGGCGACGTGACCGGCGTCGACCTCGACGGCGCCCACGTGCGGGTCGACTTCCGGATCACCGAGGACGCGTCGTTCGGCCCGCAGACGGCGGCCTCGATCAGGATCAAGACGCTGCTCGGCGCGAAGTACCTCTCGCTCGAGCCCGGCGGCACGGGTCAGCTGGATGCCGGGAGCGAGATCCCGCTGTCCCGCACGGTGTCGTCGTACGACGTCGTCACGGCCTTCTCCGACCTGACCCGCACGACCGAGCAGATCGACACCGACCAGCTCGCCCGCTCGCTCGACGTGCTGGCCACCGAGTTCCAGGACACCCCCGAGAACGTGCGACTCGCCCTGGACGGCCTGAGCCGCCTGTCGTCGACGATCGCCTCGCGCGACGTCAAGCTGCGTGAGCTGCTGCGCGCCGCGAACTCGGTCACCGGCACCGTCGCCGACCAGAACGCGGTCGTCGACAAGCTCATCGACGACGCCGACCTCCTCGTGGCCGAGCTGCACGCCCGGCGCGAGGCGATCCACACCCTGTTCGCCAACACGTCGGCGCTGGCGACCCAGGTGACGGCGCTGGTCCGCGAGAACCGCGCCCAGCTCACTCCCGCCCTGCGCGAGCTCCAGGGCGTCCTCGCGACGCTGCGCAAGCACGAGGCCGACCTCCAGCGCACGATCGAGGCGATGGCCCCGTTCACCCGGGTGTTCGCCAACACCCTGGGCACCGGCCCGTGGTTCGACACCTACATCCAGAACCTCACGGTCCCGGTCGGGGCGGTGCGCTGATGGCCCGCCACTCGCTAAGCGGCCGGTTCGGTGGCCTGCCCGGCCGGCTGTCCGGCCCGCTGTCCGCCCTGCGCCGCCCGGGCCGCGCGGTGCTCGCGGTCGGGCTCGCCATCGCCCTGGCCGCGGTCGCCGTGCTCGCCTGGCCGCGCCAGGAGCCGGTGCGGGTGTCGGCCGACTTCGTGCGCGCCGTCGGCCTGTTCCCCGGGTCCGACGTGCGCATCCTGGGCGTGCGGGTCGGTGAGGTCACCGCGGTGGAGCCGGCCGGCGACCACGTGCGGGTCACCTTCGAGTTCACCCCCGATCACCCCGTGCCCGCCGACGCGACGGCGGCGGTCGTCGCGCCGTCGCTCGTCAGCGACCGCTACGTGCAGCTGCTGCCGGCGTGGACCGCCGGCCCGCGGATGCACAGCGGCGCACACATCCCGATGGCGCGCACCGCGGTGCCCGTCGAGCTCGACCGGGTGAGCCAGAGCCTCGACGACCTCCTGGTCGCCCTCGGCCCGACCGGGGCCAACGCCGACGGCGCGCTCTCCCGGGCGCTGGAGACCGGAGCGCGCAACCTGGACGGGAACGGCCAGGCCCTGCACGACACCAACCGCGACCTGTCCCGCGCGGTGCAGACCTTCGCCGAGGGTCGTGGCGACCTGTTCAGCACCGTGCGCAACCTCGACACGTTCACCGAGACCCTCGCCGCGAACGACGCCCAGGTGCGGCGCCTGAACACCAACCTGGCGACCGTCTCGACCGAGCTCGACGCCGAGCGCGACGACCTGTCCGCCGCGCTGGCCGACCTCGCGGTCGCGCTCGGCGAGATCAGCACGTTCGCGAAGGACAACCGCGCCCTGCTCAAGGGCGACCTCGCCGACCTGGCCTCCGTCACCGGTGCGGTCGCCGAGAAGCGGGCCGCCCTGGCCGAGACGCTCGACAACGCCCCGGTGGCGATCTCGAACCTCCAGCTCGCCTACAACCCCGGCTCCGGCACCCTCGACACCCGCGCCGACATCCGGGGCACCGACGACCCAGGCCTGCTGCTCTGCTCGCTGCTCACCGGCCCGACCGGCACCGGCGACACGAAGCTGTGCAAGGCCTCCGGCCTGCTCGACCTCAAGCTGCCCAAGCTGCCGGCCGCCCGCACCGGCGACGCGCTGCTGCGCGGCGCCGACCCCACCCTGGGAGGACTGCTCGGATGACGACTCCTCGCGCTCGCGCGCGCCTCGCCCTGCTGCTGGGTGCCGTCGTGCTCCTGTCCGGATGCCGTGGCGCCGCCGGTCTGCCGCTGCCCGGTGGGGCCTCGGCCGACGGCCCCCAGGTCACGGTGAGCGCCGAGTTCGCCGACGTCCTCGACCTGGTGCCGCGCTCGGCAGTCAAGGTGGCCGACGTCACGGTCGGTGAGGTGACCGCCATCGAGCTCGACGGGTGGACCGCCCGGGTCACGATGCGCATCCCGGCGTCGACGACCCTGCCCGACGACGCCCGGGCCGAGCTGCGCCAGACCTCGCTGCTCGGTGAGAAGTTCGTCGAGCTGTCCGCCCCGGCCACCGGCGGCACCGGGCGGCTGGGCGACGGCGACCTGATCCCGCTGGCGCGGACCAGCCGCAACCCCGAGGTCGAGGAGGTGCTCGCCGCGATGTCGATGCTGCTCAACGGCGGCGGCGTCGGCCAGCTCAAGATCATCGAGAGCGAGCTCAACGACGCGATGCGCGGCAACCACGAGGAGATCCGCAGCCTGGTCACCGAGCTGTCGACCTTCGTCGGCGGCCTCGAGGAGCAGAAGGCCGACATCGTGCGGGCCCTCGACGGCATCGACACGCTGAGCGCCCGCCTCGCCGCCCGCAAGGACGACCTCGCCGCGATCCTCGAGGAGACCCCCAAGGGGCTGAAGATCCTCGCCGACCAGCGCACCCAGCTCACCGAGATGCTCACCGCGCTGAGCCGCCTCGGCACGGTCGGCACCAGGGTCATCGAAGGGTCCCGCGAGGACCTGCTGGCCAACCTCGCCTCCCTCAAGCCCGTGCTCGGCGAGCTGAACCGGGCCGGCAGCGACCTGCCCGCGTCGCTCGAGCTGCTGCTGACCTACCCCTTCCCCGACGCGGCCCAGGGGGCCATCGCGGGCGACTACACCAACCTGCACATCACCGCCGACCTCGACCTGCGCGGCATCAAGGCGCTCCCGCTGCCGTCGCTGCCGGTGCCGAGCCTGCCCGTGCCCCGGCCCACCCTGTCGGTGCCGAGCCTGCCGGTTCCGCTGCCGACCCTGCCGCTCCCGACGGCGGTCCCGACCCTGCCGCTGCCCACGCCGAGCCGCTCCGGCGGCGTCCTCTGCCCGCCGCTGTGCGCCGACGGCGGCGACCGGTCCTGGGAGACGCTCTACTCCGGGGGTGCCTCGTGATCCGGCGCCTCACCAAGGTGCAGCTGGCGATCTTCGCGATCGTCACCGTCGTCGGCATCTGCGTGCTCTCGGCCAGCTACATCGGGCTCACCGAGCGCGTCCTGGGCGGCGGCCCGACGGTCGTGGCCGACCTCGCCGAGTCCGGCGGCATCTTCGTCGGGGCCGAGGTCACGTACCGGGGGGTGCGCGTCGGGCGGGTCTCGGACCTCACCCTCACCTCCGACGGCGTGCGGGCCCACGCGCAGCTCGACCGGGGCACCGAGGTGCCCCGCGACACGCTGGCCGTCGTCGAGAACCGGTCGGCGGTGGGGGAGCAGTTCCTCGACCTCCAGCCGCGCACCGGCTCCGGCCCCCTGCTCGCCGACGGCGACGTCATCCCGCGTGCCGACACCGCGACCCCGCTCCGGGTCGACCTGCTGCTGCGCGACGTCGACCGCACCGTGCGCTCGGTGCCCCGCGACGACCTCGTGACGGTGGTCGACGAGCTCGGCACCGGCTTCGAGGGCTCCGGCGACGACCTGGGTCGGCTCATCGACGACGGCGACCTGCTGACCCGCTCCGCGACCGACGCGCTGCCCGAGACGGTCGCGCTGCTCCGCTCCGGTAAGACCGTTCTCGACACCCAGCGCGACACGTCGTCGCAGATCATCACCTTCGCGGGGAACTTCGCCCGGCTCGCCGAGACGCTGAAGGCGTCCGACGGCGACCTCCGGCTCGTGCTCGACCGCGGCGTCGTCGCCACCCGCGAGCTCGACGGCGTGATCACCGACAACCGCAGCTCGCTCGCGACGCTGTTCGCCAACCTCGTCACCGTCGGGCAGGTGACCAGCGCCCACGTCGACGGCATCGACCAGCTCCTGATCACCTACCCCGAGGTGGTCGCCGGCGGCTACACCGTCGTCCCCGGTGACGGCACCGCCCACTTCGGGGTACAGCTCACGACCACCCCGAAGGCCTGCACCCAGGGCTACGGCGGCACCCAGCACACCGACCCGAACCGCACCACCGACCTGCCGCCGCTGAACCGGAAGGCGGCGTGCACCCTGCCGCGAGGGTCCGCCTCGACGGTGCGCGGCGCCCAGAACGCCCCGGGTGGCAGGTCGGTCGCGCGCAGCAGCTGGTCGATGGCCTACGGCGGCGACCCGGTCCCGCTCGGCACGACGGCGTACGGGCAGGCCGCAGACGTCGCGGTCCCGCTCGTCCCGGCAGGAGACGACGACACGTCGTGGTCCTGGATCATGGAGGAGGCAGCACGATGAGCACCGAACTGCTCGACCGCACCGAGGAGGAGCCGGTCGCCGACCGCGCCCTCGGTGGCGAGGCGCCACGGCGCCGTCGCCCGTCCCTGCCCACCGGAGCCGCCCGCGTCCTGTGGCTGCTCGTCGCCCTGGTGCTGGTCGCCACCGTGGCGCTCGCCGCGACCCGTGGCCGCGCGTGGCTCGAGGGCCGCCGGCTCGACCAGGCCCGGTCCGAGGCCCTGGCCGCGGGCCGCCAGCTGGCGGTGAACTTCGCGACCCTCGACGCCCGGACCGTCGACGCCGACACGGACCGGGTCAAGGCCGGCGCCACGGGGGAGTTCCTCGCGAGCTACACCCGCAGCCTGGCCGACCTGCGCTCGCTCGTCGTCGAGAACAGGTCGAGCTCGCGGGTCGAGCGGGCCGAGGCCGCCCTGGTCTCCGGTGACCTCGACTCGGCCCAGGTCATCGTCGGCGTCATCGCGCCGACGAGCAACGCCGTCGCCCCCCAGGGCGAGAAGAAGACCTACCGGATCAAGCTCGGCCTGCGCGAGGTCGGCGGCACGTGGAAGGTGGAGCGCCTTGAGTTCGTCGGATGACCGTCGTCGCCCCCGGGTCGCGGGGCACCGCCGCCGCGCCAGCAGCCCGTCCGGCCCACCGGCATCCGTGCCGGCACAGGTCGTCGCCGAGCCCCTGACCAGCGCGGATGCCGTCATCGAGCCGGTCCCCGAGACCGTGCCGGCTGCCGTCGGCGACCCGGTCCTCGAGACGGCCCCGGATGCCGGTGGGCCGCCGCACCGCGGTGGGTACCGATGGCGTCGGGACCTGGTCGCGCCGGCCGTGGCCCTGGTGCTGTCGCTGGTCGCGCTGGCCGTGGTCGGCGGGGTGTCCCTGGCCGACCCCGGTGCGCGCGAGCGCGACGCCCGGGCGGCGACGGCGGCCGCCCGCGTCGACCTGGAGCAGCTGCTCTCCTACGACCACCAGACCATCGCCGCGCAGGTGGCGCAGAACGCGGCGCTGCTCACCGGGCCCTTCAGGGACGAGTACGCGACGACCATGCGCACCACGATCGCGCCGGTCGCGCAGAAGACGAAGTCGGTCGTGCGGGCCCGCACCTACGAGGCCGGCGTCGTGAGCCAGGAGGCCGACACCGTCACCGTGCAGCTGTTCGTCAACCAGGCCAAGACCGCGCAGGGCCAGGAGCAGCCCTCGGTCGACCAGAACCGGGTCATCGCCACGATGCGGCGGGTCGACGGCAGGTGGCTGGTGGCCCGGCTGGCGGCCTACTGAGCCCGGCCGGGGCTCGCCGATTCGCCCGACAGCCTTGACGCGAGGGTGCAGGACCGTCATCCTGTTCGCGTCGCTCGCTCCGGCGGGGGGCCGTCGCCCGGGTCCGTAGGTTTTGACCGGGCTGGACGGTCGTGTCTTTCTCGGGTATGCTATTTCTTTGCGCTGCCCCCTACCTTCCCCATGCTCGTCGATGAGCCTCCGTGCTGCCATGCCCCCGGTTCTCCCGGGTGGAAGAGCAACCGGTGGTCACGGTGGTCCTGTCCGGTCGGGTGCGGCCAGCCCAGAAGTCTGAACAGGCCTGTGGAAGGAACCCTCCTTGGCTGCCTCGCGCACCTCCAAGCACATGAACACCGCAATGACCATCACTGGTCGACTGTCGTTCGGCAAGATCCGTGAGCCCATGGAGGTCCCCGACCTCCTGGCCCTCCAGACCGAGAGCTTCGACTGGCTCCTCGGGAACGAGCGCTGGCAGACCCGGGTCGCCGCGGCAAAGGCGGAGGGCCGGGACGACGTCCCCGACCGCTCCGGGCTCGAGGAGATCTTCGAGGAGATCTCCCCCATCGAGGACTTCAGCGGCTCGATGTCGCTGAGCTTCCGTGACCACCGCTTCGAGGAGGTCAAGTACTCCATCGAGGACTGCAAGGAGCGGGACCAGACCTACTCCGCCCCGCTGTTCGTCACCGCGGAGTTCATGAACAACACCACCGGCGAGATCAAGAGCCAGACGGTGTTCATGGGCGACTTCCCGCTGATGACCGAGCGCGGCACCTTCATCATCAACGGCACCGAGCGCGTCGTCGTCTCCCAGCTGGTCCGCAGCCCGGGCGTCTACTTCGAGCGCACCCCCGACAAGACGTCCGACAAGGACATCTACACCACCAAGGTGATCCCCAGCCGTGGTGCGTGGCTCGAGTTCGAGATCGACAAGCGCGACATGGTGGGCGTGCGCGTCGACCGCAAGCGCAAGCAGTCGGTCACCGTGCTGCTCAAGGCGCTGGGCTGGACCAACGACCGCATCCTCGAGGAGTTCGGCGACTACGAGTCGATGCGCCTGACCCTGGAGAAGGACCACACCACGGGCCAGGACGACGCGCTGCTCGACATCTACCGCAAGCTGCGCCCGGGCGAGCCGCCGACCAAGGAGGCCGCGCAGACCCTGCTCGACAACCTCTACTTCAACGGCAAGCGCTACGACCTGGCCAAGGTCGGTCGCTACAAGATCAACAAGAAGCTCGGCCTCGAGAGCGAGCTCGGCCAGTCGACGCTGACCGTCGACGACATCGTCGCCACGATCAAGTACATCGTCGCCCTGCACGCCGGTGAGGAGACCCTGCCGGGTCGCCGCCGTGGTGAGGACGTCGCCGTGCGCGTCGAGACCGACGACATCGACCACTTCGGCAAC
>DASSQL010000416.1:0-6990 GCA_035702525.1 Ornithinibacter sp.
GGTGAGCACGACGAGTTCGCGACGCTCCTTCCCGCGCACGGCGACCCGTGGCTCAAGCTGCAGGCGGTCGCCGAGGGGCCGGGAGGCATCCACCTCGACCTCGACGTCGACGACGTGCAGGCTGCCGCGGCCGAGGCGGAACGGTTGGGCGCCATCCGGATCGGCGGCATCGGCGACGAGGTCGTGACACTGCGGTCACCCGGCGGGATGGTCTTCTGCCTCACCCCGTGGCACGGCGACGCAGACCAGGTGCGGGAGGGCTCGGCCGAGCTGGTCGACCAGGTCTGCCTCGACTGCCCGGTCGACGTCCACGAGGCGGAGGTCGCGTTCTGGACGGCGCTGACCGGGTGGCGGTGGGCCGACGTCGACGAGCCCGAGCTGTCCGTGCTGAGGCGACCGGCCGGCATCCCGTTCCGCCTGCTGTTCCAGCGGCTCGGCGAGCCGACCGGCGGGGTGCGGGCGCACGCCGACGTCGCCTGCGTCGACCGGGCGGCGTCGGTCGCCCGCCACCTGGCCGCCGGTGCCCGGGTCGTCGAGGTGCGTGACGGGTGGACCGTGATGACCGACCCGGTGGGCCGGCTCTACTGCCTCACCGGGCGCAGCCCGACCGCCCCGCCGGGCTGAGCCGCCACGCTGAGCCGGCGGGCGACGACCCGGGTCAGGCGGGGTCGGGGAGGGGAAGGCCGAGCAGGGCGTTCTCGACGACCTCGGCCAGGGCCGGGTGGATCCAGTACTGGCCGCGCGCGACGTCGATCGCGCGCTGGCCGAACGACGCCGCCTGCACCAGCGGCTGGATGAGGGTCGAGGCGTGCGGCCCGATGGCGTGCGCCGCGAGGATGCGGCCGGTGGGGTCGGCGTGGACGGTCAGCAGGCCGGTGGTGTCCTCCAGCGCCCAGCCGTACGCGACGTCGCCCACCGCCTGGGTCGCGGTGACGAACGGGGTTCCGGCGTCGTCGAGCTCGGCCGCGGTCGGCCCGAAGGCGGCGACCTGCGGGTGGCCGAAGACCGCGTGCGGCACGGGGCGGGCGTCGGTGGTGCGGGGCTCACCCGCGAGCCGCCCCAGGTCGACGGCGAGGTTGTGCGCGACGATTCGCGCCTCGTGGTTGGCGACGTGCTTGAGCTGGTGTTCCGACGAGACGTCGCCGAGCGCCCAGACCCCGGGTGAGGTGGTGCGCAGCTGCTCGTCCACGACGAGCCGGCCGTCGTCGTGCAGGGCGAGTCCTCCGGCCGCGGGGTCGAGCCGGTCGGTGTTGGGCACCCGTCCCACGGCGAGCAGCACGACCTCGGCCTCGACGTGGCTGGGGCCGCCGGGCCCGGCGAGGCCGATCCGCCAGACGTCGCCCACGCGCTGCGCCGACGTCGGGGTGGTCGACAGCCGCAGGTCGTAGCGGTGCCTGGCGACCTCGGTGTAGCGCTGCGACACCTCCACCTCGTGGTGGCGCAGGAGCGCCGGTCCGCGCTGCACCTGGGTCACCGCGACGCCGAGGGCGGCGAAGACGTGGGCCATCTCGCACGCGACGAACCCGCCGCCGATGATCGCCATCCGGGCCGGCAGGGAGTCGAGCCGCATCACCGTGTCGGAGGTGTGCACGCCGTGGTCGGGGTCGGGCCCGCGCAGGCCGTCGACGTCGAGGCCGGACGGGTGGCTGCCGGCCGCGACGACGAGGCGGTCGGCGGTGACCTCCTCGCCGGTGTCCAGCGCGAGCCGACGCTCGCCGGTGAAGGTGGCGTGCGCGCGGTACAGGGTCGTGTGCTCCTGGCCGCGCCGGTACGCCTCGCCCCCGGCCGAGATCGGGTCGATCCGCCCGAACACCCGGTCGCGGATGCCGGGCCAGTCGACCGTCGGCCCGGCGAAGGTGACGCCCAGGCGGTGCGCGTCGGCGGCCTCGACGACCCGGTCGGCCGGCAGCACGAACATCTTGGTCGGGATGCAGCCGACGTTCAGGCAGGTGCCCCCGAACGTGCCGCCCTCGACGATCGCGACGTCGAGGCCGTCGAGCTCGGGCGTGAGCAGCGAGTTCCCCGAGCCGCTCCCGATGATGACGAGGTCGTGGTGCGGCATGGGCGCCAGCGTAGGCGTCGCTCGTCCACAGGCGGCTCGGCGGGGCGGCACCGTCCACAGGCCGGTGGCGGGGCTGTCGGTGGCCCGGGGCGCGCGGTCAGGGTGGGCGTGACGCAGCGACAAGCCGACGGCTGCCGGGTGGCGAAGGTGTGGTGGGCGCCTGTCGGGCGGCGAGCGACGGAGGGGGAGCGGTGGCAGGAAGCTGGGAGGAGCTGGCCGAGGCCGCGAGTGATCTCGCGGTGAGTGCGCGGGCCGAGGCCCGGTTCATGGACGAACGCCGGGCCGCGCTCGCCCGCAACGCCCTGGTCTGGTGGCAGGGCGAGGCCGCGGAGGGCTACCGGCTCCGGGTCCAGGAGCGGGTGAACGGCCTGGCGGCGTCGGCCGTCGAGCTCGAGGCCCTGGCGAGGGTGGCCGACTCGCTCGCCGACGGGGCTCGGTCGCGGGCGGCGAGCGAGGCGGCGGCCACCCTCGCACCGGGTGGGCGCGGATGAGGCAGGGGGCCGTGTGGTGCGGGTGACGGTGCGGTCGCAGGCACTGGCTGCGACGGCAGCGCGGGTCGAGGCGGTGGCCGACGAGGTGCGCGCCACGGCGCAACGGCTCGCCTCGGTGGCGGCGCGGGTACGACCGCCCCCGGTGTGGCGGCCCGACGACGCAGCGGTCTTCGCGCAGTGGGTCAGGCTCCAGGCCGAGGCCACCCGAGCGGTCGGGCCGGTGGGAGCGTGGGGTGAGGCCGTCGGCCTGGACGCCCTGGCGCTGCACCTGCGAGCGGCGGCCCGGGTCTACGCGGCGGTGGAGGCCTCGGTGTCGGCGGTGCTCGCCGGGGTGGGGTCGGGAGCCGACCTCGCCGGGCGCGGGGGCTGGGTGACCGACGGTACGGCGATGCCGGCCGTGACCGTCGTGCCCGCGACCCTGGCGCTCGACCGCGACCACGGCTTCCGCCACGCGGCCGACCTGGTCGCAGCCGGGGAGGGCCTCGACGGGGGGCGGGTCCGGGTCGTCGAGGTGGTGCGCGGTGACGGCGGGTCGGCCTGGGTGGTCGTCGTCCCGGGCACCCAGGAGTGGTCTCCGCGCCCGGGCGCCAACCCGTTCGACGTCACCACCGACGTGCGGGCCGTCACCGGCGGCGCCACCCTGGCGGCGGCCGGGGTTGCCGCGGCCCTCGAGGTGACCCGGTCGCGCGCGGGGGCCCGGTCCACCCCCGCCGACCCGGTGCTGCTCGTCGGCCACAGCCAGGGCGGCATCCTGGCGGCGGCGCTCGCGAGCGACCCGGGCTTCACCCGCCGCCACCGGGTCACCCACGTGGTCACGAGCGGGTCGCCGGTCGGGCTGTTCCCGGTGCCCTCGACGACCCGGGTGCTCTCGGTCGAGCGTGGTGATGACCCGGTGCCGCGGCTCGACCTCACCCCCAACCCCGACCGCTCGTCGTGGGTCACCGTGCGCACCCCGCGCGACGGCCTCCCCGTCGACGTGCGCACCCACCGGCTCGAGGGCTACGTCGGCGTGCTGCGCGTCGCCGAGGCCGCGCCGCGCGGCACGGTGGCGGGCCTCGACGCCTGGCAGGCCTCGGCGGGCGCGGTGCTGGGCCGGCCGGTCCGCTCGGTGTCGGAGCTGCGGGTCGAGAGGGGGTGGCAGAATCCACGCTCGTGACCCCGTCCTCCGCCCTCGCGACGGTCCTGGTCGACGAGCTGGTGAGGAACGGCGTCCGCGAGGTCGTCCTGTGCCCCGGTTCCCGGTCGGCGCCGCTGGCCTACGCCGTGCTCGCCGCCGACCGGGCCGGGAGGATCCGGCTGCACGTGCGGGTCGACGAGCGCAGCGCCGGGTTCCTCGCCCTCGGGCTGGCCCGTGGGTCGGGCGTGCCGGTGGTCGTGATGACGACGTCCGGGACGGCCGTCGCCAACCTGCACCCCGCGGTGCTCGAGGCCCACCACGCCGGTACCCCACTGGTGGTGGTCAGCGCCGACCGGCCGCACGAGCTGCGCGGCACGGGCGCCAACCAGACCACCGAGCAGCCCGGCATCTTCGGGGCGAGCACCCGCTACGCCTGCGACCTCCCCGCGCCGGTCGTCCGCCCCGGGCTCGGCCCGTTCTGGCGCAGCACCGTCTGCCGCGCCCTCGCGGCCGCGACCGGCGCCACCGGGGGCGAGCCGGGGCCGGTGCACCTCAACGTCTGCCTGCGCGAGCCCCTGGCCCCCGAGCCCGAGCCCGAGCCCGAGCCGGAGCGCAACGACGGGTCCGTCGATGACGGCACCCCCGTGGCCCAGCACCCCGTGGCCCAGCACCCCGAGGCGGACGACGCATGGCCCGACGCCCTGGCGGGCCGGGCCGACGGCGAGCCGTGGGTGCTCCTGGACGACACCGGGGCCAGGTGGCCGGCACCCGCCCCCCTGGCCGAGGTCGCCCGCACGCTCGTGGTCGTCGGTGCCACCCGCGACCCCGCGCTCGGCGAGCGAGCCGCCGCGTGGGCCGCCGAGCGCGGCCACCCCCTGGTGGCCGAGCCGTTCGGCAGCGCGGTGGTCCGGGCCGAGGCCGTGCCGCACGGCCCGCTGCTGCTCACCGCCGCCGACTGGCTCGACGCGCACGCCCCGGACCGCGTCGTCGTGGTCGGCCGGCCCACCCTGTCCCGCGCGATCGGCGCCCTGCTGCGTCGCCCCGGGTTGCGTGTCGAGGTGGTCTCGGAGGGCGGCCAGTGGCCGGACCCGTCCCACGTCGCCTCCGCCGTGCACCCCCCGCACGCCCTCCGCCTCGGCGGCCCCACCGTGCCCGATGACGACCACGGCTGGGGCGAGAGCTGGCGCACCGCAGCGAGCAGGCTCGCGGATGCCGTTGCCGCGCAACCGTTCCCGTGGCCGAGTGGGCTCGCCGTCGGGAGTGCCGTGGTCGACGGCCTTCCCGGCGACGCCGTGCTCGTCCTCGGTTCGAGCAACCCGGTGCGCGACGTCGACCTCGCCGTGGCCGGGCCGATCGCCGACGAGGTGCTGGCCAACCGGGGCCTGGCCGGCATCGACGGCGTGGTCTCCACCGCCGTCGGCGTCGCCCTGGCCCGAACGGCCGCCCCGACCTACGCGCTGCTCGGCGACCTCACTTTCCTGCACGACACCAACGGCCTGCTCATCGGCCCGGGCGAGCCGACACCCGACCTCACCCTGGTCGTCGTCAACGACGACGGCGGCGGCATCTTCACCACGCTCGAGCACGGGGCCCCCGAGCGCGCGGCCGACTTCGAGCGCGTCTTCGGCACCCCCACCGGAACCGACCTCGGGGCACTGTGCCGGGCACACGGCATCCGGCACGACCGCGTCACCGACGCCACGGACCTCACCGCTGCGGTCGCCGAGTCGCCGCACGGCATCCGGGTCGTCGAGGTCCGGGTCGACCGTGGCACGCACCGGCAGGCGCACGCCGACCTGCGCGCCCTCGCCGCCGCGGCCGTGCTGTAGAAGGACCGATTTCAGCCACGCACCGCCCGGTTGCGAGAATGCGCTCGTGACCCAGACCCCCCAGCGCACCGACGTCCTCGTCGTGGGCGCGGGACCCTCCGGCGCCTCCGCGGCGGCGTGGGCGGCCCGCGCCGGCCGTGACGTCGTGCTCGCCGACGCCGCGGTGTTCCCCCGCGACAAGACCTGCGGCGACGGGCTGACCCCGCGCGCGATCGCCGAGCTCGACCTGCTCGGCCTGGGCGACTGGGTGCGCGACCACACCGTGAACCAGGGGCTGCGGGCGCACGGCTTCGGCCAGACCCTCCTGCTGCCCTGGCCCGGCGGCAGCCTGCCCGACCACGGCTCGGCCGTGCCGCGCACCGAGCTCGACGACCGCATCCGCACCGAGGCGGTCGACGCCGGCGCCACCGGCCTCGAGGGCGCCAAGGCGGTCGACGCCCGGGTCGAGGGCGGCCGCGTCACCGCCGTCACCTTCACCCGCGGCGACGAGACCTTCGACGTCGAGTGCGAGCGGCTCGTCGTGGCCGACGGCGTGCGCTCCGGCCTGGGCAAGGTGCTCGGCCGCGAGTGGCACAAGGACACCGTCTACGCGGTGGCCGGCCGCTGCTACGTCGACTCCACCGAGTCGAACGACCCGTGGATCAGCAGCCACCTCGAGCTGCGCGGCGAGCAGGGCGAGGCGCTGCCCGGCTACGGCTGGATCTTCCCGCTCGGCGGCGGCCAGGTGAACGTCGGCGTCGGTGCGCTCGCCACGACCAAGCGCCCCGCTGACATCGCCATCAAGCCGCTGATGAAGCGCTACACCGACGAGCGGCGCGCCGACTTCGGCCTCATCGGCGAGCAGCGGCTGCCGACCAGCGCCCTGCTCCCGATGGGCGGTGCGGTGAGCAACGTCGCCGGCGCCAACTGGGCGCTCATCGGCGACGCCGCGGCCTGCGTCAACCCGCTCAACGGCGAGGGAATCGACTACGGACTCGAGACCGGCCGGCTGGTCGTCGACCACCTCGACACGAACCTCGCGGTCACCTGGCCGGCGCTGCTGGGCGACCACTACGGCGAGGCGTTCTCCATCGCGCGTCGGCTGGCCGGCATCTTCACCGTGCCGAAGACGCTTGCCGCCCTCGGCCCGGTCGGCATGCGCAGCGACTGGCTGATGACGCTCGCGCTGCGCTGGATGGGCAACCTGGTCACCGACGAGGACCGCGACCGCTCGGCTCGGGTCTGGCGCTGGGCCGGCCGCCGCAGCATCCGGATCGACGCCCGCCCACCCTTCAGCTGACAGCTCTGAGCCGGGTGCTCAGGTGGCTGCTCCGGCGACCACTTCAGCGCCCAACTCGCGGTCAGGCGGGCGCCGGGGCGGATGCCGTGAGGGCGTCGCGCATCGGCACGAACTTGGCCGACGACTCGGCCACCTCGGCCTCCGGGTCGGACCCCGCGACGATGCCGCAGCCCGCGAACAGCCGGATCCGCGACGGGTCCTCGACCGACACC
>DASSQL010000417.1:0-5438 GCA_035702525.1 Ornithinibacter sp.
CCGCGTCGCTGACGGACGGCGCCGGCCCGGCCCCGCGCGCCGTGCGCCCCTTCTGCTGGGCGGCCTGCCGCTCGCGCAGCAGGACCGCGACCTGCTCCGGCTCCAGGAGCCCGGGCAGGCCGAGGTAGTCCTGCTCCTCCTCCGACCCGACCGCGGCGTGCAGGCCGAACTGCTGGGCGTCGAAGAGCACGTGGTCGAAGTGCGCGTCGCTCTCGAGCGCCTCGAAGCTCTGCTCCTCCAGCCCCACCGTCTTCTCGGTGCGGTTGGCCGCCGCGATCAGGCCCTCCTCCTCGGCCCACAGCGACGCCTCGGCCTCGTCGGTGCTCGGCCGGTTCAGCGCGTGGTCGCGCTCCTCCTCCATCGTCGCGGCGTGGGTGAGGATCACCGGCACCGACGGGAGGAACACCGACGCGGTCTCCCCCCGGCGCCGGGCCCGCACGAAGCGCCCGACGGCCTGGGCGAAGAACAGCGGGGTCGAGGTGGACGTCGCGTACACGCCGACGCACAGGCGCGGCACGTCCACGCCCTCCGACACCATGCGCACCGCCACCATCCAGCGCGAGGTGTCGGCCGCGAACGACTCGATGCCGGCGCTGGCCCCGGCGTCGTCGGACAGCACGACGGTGGGGTCCTGCCCGGTGATGCCGCGCAGCAGCCTGGCGTAGGCCCGTGCGGACGTCTGGTTCGACGCGATGACCAGCCCACCGGCATCCGGCACGTGGCGGCGCACCTCGCTGAGCCGCTTGTCGGCGGCGGCCAGCACCGAGGGCACCCACTCGCCCTTGGGGTCGAGCGCGGTGCGCCACGCCTGGGCGGTCTGGTCCTTGGTGAGCGGCTCGCCGAGCCGGGCGGCCACCTCGTCGCCGGCCTTCGTGCGCCAGCGCATCGCTCCGCCGTAGGCGAGGAACAGCACCGGGCGCACGACGCCGTCGCGCAGCGCCGCGGCGTAGCCGTAGGAGTAGTCGGACGCCGAGCGAAGGATGCCGTCCTCGCCCATCTCGTAGCGCACGAACGGGATGGGGGTGGTGTCGGAGCGGAACGGGGTGCCGGTGAGCGACAGCCGCCGGGTGGCGCCGTCGAAGGCCTCGCGGATGCCGTCGCCCCACGACTTCGCGTCACCGCCGTGGTGGATCTCGTCGAGGATGACCAGGGTCGGCGTCTCCTGCGTGCGGCGCCGGTGCAGCTGCGGCTTCGACGCGACCGCGGCATAGGTCAGCGCCACCCCGTCGTACTCGTGCGACTGCAGCCCGCTGGAGTTGGAGAACGCCGGGTTGAGCTGGATGCCGACCCGGCCGGCGGCGTCGGCCCACTGGTGCTTGAGGTGCTCGGTGGGGGCGACCACGGTCACGGCCCGGATGATGCCGCGGTCGAGCAGCTCGGTCGCGATCCGCAGGGCGTAGGTGGTCTTGCCGGCGCCCGGGGTGGCCACGGCGAGGAAGTCGCGCTGCCCGCTGCCGAGGTAGGCCTCGAGGGCCTCCTCCTGCCACGCGCGCAGCTTCGCGGCGGTACCCCACGCAGCCCGCTCGGGGAAGGCGGGGGGCAGGTGACCGGCGGCTGAGGTACTCATGGGCGAGGGCAACCCTAACCGCCCGGACGGGGTGACACACCGAGGCCCCCGCATGTCGTGGCGGGGGCCTCGGGTGTGCTATGCGCGGCTCATCTACGTTGCCGCACAGGGGAACTCACACAGAGCGGTACGCCACGTAGGCGTTCTGCATCCGGGTGGCCTGCCCCGTGCTGAAGGTGTTCATGCACGAGTCGTCGGTGTAGTCCATGAAGTTCTTGATCGGGTCGGTACCGGGGGCCGTGCAGGTGTCGCGGCCGGTCGGGCACCCGAAGGCCGCCGAGGCCTCCGCCGGGGTGTCGGAGACGGCGTCCCCCGAGCCCGTGCAGCCGCCCTGGAACGTGTGGTAGAGGTTCATCCAGTGGCCGACCTCGTGCGTCGCGGTGTCGCCGAGGTTGTAGGGCGCGGCGTTGCCACCGGGCAGCGACTGGTCGAGCACGACCACGCCGTCGTAGGTGTCGTACGCCGTCTTCGGGAAGGTGGCCCAGCCGAGCAGGCTGCCGCCGAGCCTGGCCGTGTAGATGTTCAGGTCGCCCATGTCGCCCTTGCGCAGGGTCTTCTTCATGTCCTTCTCCGCCCTGGACCCGCTCTTCAGGCCGGTGTACCAGCGCGAGTTGACGGTGGTGTCGGTTCCGGCCAGGGAGAACGCGAAGCCGGACGACGCGTAGGCGTTGTTCAGCACGGTGATCTGCTGGTTGATCTGGGTCGAGGTGACCTTGCCGTTGGTGCCGTCGGTGATGACGTGGAAGTAGACCGGGATGGTGGCGGTGGCGAACGCGGCGGCGGTGCTGCCGGAGGCGACGGCCTGGCCACGGGCGTTCTTCGACAGGCCCTTGGCGGCCAGCGCCCGGCTCAGGGCGGCCTCGTTGGCCCGCACCTGGGTCTCGGTCAGCTCGTTGGCGTCCTTGGCGCCACGGGCGGCCCGCGCGTCGGGCGCCCGGGAGATGCACTCGGCGGCGACGGTCGACTCGCCCGCCATGGGTTGGGCGACGGCGCTCGTGGCGGGGAGGGCGAGGGCGGCGACGCCGAGGGCGAGCGCGGCCAGCGCGGTCATGGAGCGTGAGGGCATGGGTGACCTTCCGTTCTCAGGCCGCTCCCTGCTGGCGCGGCTGCTCGGAAGGCTAGGGCGGCACGGGAATGGTGCGGGTCAGAGCGGGGCAAAGGCTCGGTAAGGCCTTCGCGCCCGCCCTCGCGCCCGGATGACGGCTACTCGCCGCCGTCCTGCGGCGCCCGCAGGCCCTCGTAGATCTCGCGGCAGGTCGGGCAGACCGGGAACTTCTCCGGGTCGCGGCCGGGCACCCAGACCTTTCCGCACAGAGCGGTGACCGGCTCGCCGGACAGCGCGCTCTCGAGGATCTTCTCCTTGCGCACGTAGTGCGAGAAGCGTTCGTGGTCGCCGGGCTCGGCCACCTCGGGCACGGTCTCGGTGCGCTCGAGCACGGCCGTCCGGGTCTGGCGCTGGGGTTCCGGGGCGTTCGGGTCGTCCAGCGGCGGCATCGTCTCGCTCATCCCGCGATTCTATGCGCCCGTCAGTTGAGAACGGGGTCGCTGGGGAACCAGGCCACCCAGCGCAGCGGCTCGGGCTGGCGGCGCAGCACCCGGCGCCACAGGTCGTCGGGCTCACCGGTGAAGACGTCGTTGCTCTCGCTGTCGACGACGAACCACGAGCCCGTGACGATCTCCTCCTCGAGCTGCCCGGGCGACCACCCGGCGTAGCCCGCGAAGATGCGTAGGCCCGCGACCTCGGACACCACCAGCGTCGGGGGGGTGTCGAGGTCGACCAGGGCCACCGCCCCGAAGAGGCGGCGCACCCCGGTGGGCTCCGGCGAGTCACCCGGCACGGCCACCAGGCCGAGCGCCGAGTCGAGCTGCACCGGCCCGCCCTGGAAGACCTTGGCGGGCCGGGTCGCGTGCTCCTCCCAGCCGGGCAGCACCGCGTCGACGTCGGCGTCGATGGGCCGGTTCAGCACCAGCCCCTGCGCGCCGTCGTCGTCGTGGTGCAGCACCAGCACCACACTGCGCCGGAAGACGCCCTCCTCGATCTGCGGTGTCGCGACGAGGAGCTGCCCGGTCGTGTGGGTCTGGCTCACCCGTCCATTCTGCCCCGGCTGCCACCGGGCCGTCCGGAGCTCTGGCGAGGACGCCCGCCACCGAACGAGCCGTGACCGCGGGTCGCGGGGCGACCACCCGGCCGGCTGCCACCGCGGCGGCCGCCGTTCTTGCCGCCCTCGAGCACCGGGCGCCACACGGCATCCGGCACGGGGACACCGCTCGGCGTGCGGCCACCGAGGGCCTGCACGACGGAGTCGCCCGGGGCGACCTTGGCGGTCAGCGCGTCGGCGCCGGCCCCCTCGACGATGCGGGTCACCATCTTCTTCTGGTGCGGCAGGGCGATCATGACGACCGCACCCGTCTCACCGGCGCGGGCCGTGCGACCGGCCCGGTGGAGGTAGTCCTTGTGGTCGGTCGGCGGGTCGACCTGCACGACCATCCCGACGTCGTCGACGTGGATGCCGCGCGCGGCGACGTCGGTCGCCACGAGCACGTTCATCGAGCCGTCGCGGAAGGCGCCGAGCACCCGGTTGCGCACGGCCTGGGACAGACCACCGTGCAGGGATGCCGCGAACACACCGCGCTCGCGCAGCTCACCGGCGATGCGGTCGGTGCCCAGCTGGGTGCGGGCGAAGACGATGACGCGGCCGCCGCGACCGGCCAGCTCGGCCGTGAGGGCCTTCTTGTCCTGCGGGTCGATGAGCAGCACGTGGTGGCTCATCGTCGTCACGGACGCCTGGGCGTCGTCGGTGGAGTGGGTGACCGGGTCGACCAGGTAGCGGTCGACCAGGGTGTCGATGCCCTTGTCGAGGGTCGCGGAGAAGAGCAGCCGCTGGCCGCCCGCCGGGATCTCGTCGAGGATCGCGGTGACCTCGGGCAGGAAGCCCATGTCGGCCATGTGGTCGGCCTCGTCGAGCACGGCGATCTGCACGCCGCTCAGCTCGACCGCGCCGCGGTCCATCAGGTCGGCGAGCCGGCCCGGGGTGGCGACGAGGATGTCGATGCCCTTGTTGAGCGCGTTGATCTGCGGCTCGTAGGACAGGCCGCCGGCGACCAGCTTGTGGCGCAGGCCGGTGACGTGCACGAACGGCTCGAGCGCGTCGCTCACCTGCATGGCGAGCTCACGGGTCGGCACCAGGATGAGCGAGCGCGGGCGCTTGCTCTGCGGGCGGGTGCCGTCGGCGAGCCGGGTGATCATGGCCAGGCCGAAGGCCAGCGTCTTGCCGGAGCCGGTGCGGCCGCGGCCGAGCACGTCGCGCCCGGCGAGGGCGTCGGGGATGGTCGCGGCCTGGATCGGGAACGGCTCGGTGATGCCGTCGCGGGCCAGTCGCTCGACGAGGCGCTCGGGCACACCGAGGGCGGCGAAGCCGTTGTCCTCGGTCACCGCCTTGGCCTCACCCTTGTGCGAGGAGTAGTGGGTCCAGGTGTCGGCCTCGGCACGCTGCGCCTCGGCCTCCTCGAAGCTCACCGGTCCGTCGCCGGCCGGGACGTTGCCGCGGTAGCCGCCACGGTCGTCGTTGCGACCCTGGTAGCCGCCCGAGGTGCCACGGTCGTTGCGACCCTGGTAGCCGCCACTGGTGCCGCGGTCGTCACGCTTGCCCTGGTAGCCACCAGAGGTACCGCGGTCGTCGCGGCCCTGGTACCCACCAGAGGTGCCACGGTCGTTGCGACCCTGGTACCCACCCGAGGTGCCACGGTCGTCACGCTTCTGGCCCTGGTAACCACCAGAGGTGCCACGGTCGTTGCGACCCTGGTACCCGCCGGAGGTGCCCCGGTCGTCACGCTTGCCCTGGTAACCACCGGAGGTGCCGCGGTCACTGCG
>DASSQL010000418.1:0-4904 GCA_035702525.1 Ornithinibacter sp.
CTGCCACTCGTCGTCGATCGAGTCGCGCACCATCGGCGCCATCTGCCGGTCGCGGTGCGAGGCGTAGCCGTAGGCGAAGCGGCCCTTGACGCACGAGTGCCCCTCGTTGGCGCCGCCGTCCTTCCACGGCACCATCCGCACCACCCGGGTGGCGTCACCCGAGCCCTGCACCTCGGCCTTGAACGAGCACCCGACACCGCAGTAGGCGCAGGTCGTGACCACCGAGCGGGTCGGCATCCCGAGCGACACCACCGACTTCTCGGTGAGGGCCTCGGTCGGGCAGGCCTGCACGCACGCGCCGCACGAGACGCACTCCGAGCTGAGGAAGTCGGTGTTGCCGGGGGTGATCCGCGAGTCGAAGCCCCGCCCCGACACGGTGAGCGCGAAGGTGCCCTGCGTCTCGGAGCAGGCCCGCACGCACCGCGAGCAGACGATGCACGCGGCCGGGTCGTAGGCGAAGTAGGGGTTCGACTCGTCGGGCGTCTCGGCCAGGTGCGAGGCGCCGCCCAGCCCGTAGCGCACCTCGGCCAGCCCCACGTCGTGCGCGAGCCGCTGCATCTCGCACGACCCGCGCTCGCACCCGGCGCAGTCGCTGGGGTGGTCGGACAGGTAGAGCTCCATCACGCCGCGGCGCAGCTGCTGCACCTGCTCGGTGCGGGTCGACACGACCATGCCGTCGGTGCACGGGGTGGTGCACGACGCCGGCGTGCCCTTGACCCCGTCGATCTCGACGAGGCAGAGCCGGCACGACCCGAACGCCTTGAGCGAGTCGGTGGCGCACAGCTTCGGCACGGTGACCCCGGCCAGCGAGGCCGCCCGCATCACCGAGGTGCCGACCGGCACCATGACCCGGATGCCGTCGACCGTCACGTGCGCGGTTGCCTCGCCCGGCACGGGCGGCGTGCCGCGGTCGGGTGTCTCGAGAGCGGGTTCGTCGATGATCGTCACGGCCTGGCTCCTTCCGGTGCGTCGACCGGCACCCCGAAGTCCTCGGGGAAGTGCTCGAGGGCGCTGCGGACGGGCATCGGCGTCAGGCCGCCCATCGCGCACAGCGACCCCTTGGTCATCGTCGTGCAGAGGTCGTCGAGCAGCACGAGCTGGGTGCGGCGCACGCCGTCGTCGGTGGCTGCGCGGATGCGGTCGATGACCTCGACGCCGCGGGTCGACCCGATGCGGCAGGGCGTGCACTTGCCGCACGACTCCTTGGCGCAGAACTCCATCGCGAATCGGGCCATCACCGCGGCATCCAGGGTGTCGTCCCACACGACCACGCCGCCGTGCCCGACCATCGCGCCGGCCTCCGCGAACGCTTCGTAGTCCATCGGCAGGTCGAACCTCGCCCGTGGCAGGTAAGCACCCAGGGGGCCGCCCACCTGGACCGCCTTCACCGGCCGCCCGGTCGCCGTGCCGCCCCCGAAGTCGTCGACCAGTGCGCCGAGCGACACCCCGAAGTCGGCCTCGACGATGCCGCCCCGGGCGACGTTGCCGGCGAGCTGGAACACCTGGGTGCCCCGCGAGCGACCCACCCCCAGTGCGGCGTACGCCTCGCCGCCGTCGGCGAGCACCATCGGCACCGCGCCCAGGGTGAGCACGTTGTTGACGACCGTCGGCCGGCCGAACAGCCCCTCGAGGGCCGGGATCGGGGGCTTGGCGCGCACCTCGCCGCGCTTGCCCTCGAGCGACTCGAGCATCGAGGTCTCCTCGCCGCAGATGTAGGCGCCGGCGCCCACCCGCACGTCGAGGTCGAACCGCCGGCCGCTGCCGAGCACCGACTCCCCGAGCACCCCGTGCGCGTAGGCGATGTCGATGGCGCGGCGCAGCGTCCGGATGGCGTGCGGGTACTCGCTGCGCAGGTAGACGTAGCCCTCGGTGGCGCCCACCGCCAGCGCGGCGATCGCCATGCCCTCGACGAGGGTGAACGGGTCGCCCTCGATGAGCATCCGGTCGGCGAAGGTGCCGCTGTCGCCCTCGTCGGCGTTGCAGCAGACGAACTTCACGTCGGCCGTGGCGGTGCGCACCGTCTCCCACTTGATGCCCGCCGGGAAGCCTGCGCCACCTCGACCGCGCAGGCCGGAGGCCGTGACCTCGGCGACGACCTCCTCGGGGGCCAGGGCGACGGCGCGCTCCAGACCGCGCAGCCCACCGTGTTCGCGGTACGCGGCGAGGTCGGTGGGCTCGATGACCCCGACCCGGGCGAACGACACGCGGTGCTGGCGGACCAGCCACTCGTGCTCGTCGACGACCCCGATGCAGCGGTCGGTGTCGTCGAGCGCCCCGTCGAGGAGCGGGCCGACCTCGGCCTCGGTGAGGTTGCCGTACCCGACCCGGCCGCGCTCGGTCTCGACCTCGACGAGCGGCTCGAGCCACAGCATCCCGCGCGAGCCGTTGCGGCGAACCGTGACCCCGGCCGCCGCGATGGCGTCGGCCACGGCGTCCGCACCGAGCGCGACTGCGGCGGCGTCGCACGGGACCCAGACGGTCGTCATCCGCGCCACCCCTGCGCGAGCGCGTCGAGCCGCTCGGGGGTCAGCGCGGCGTGGAGGGTGCCGTCGACGGTGCCGGACGGGCCGACGGCGCACAGCCCGAGGCAGAACACCTCGCCCACCTCGACGGTGGTGGAGCCGGCCCAGCGGTCGGTGGCCGCGGCGTGCAGCCCCTCGGCACCGCGGGCCTGACAGGCCTCGCCGCGGCAGAGGGAGACCCGGTGTGCGGCCGGGGGAGTGCGGCGCAGGTCGTGGTAGAAGGTCACGACGCCGTGTACGTCGGCGCGCGAGAGGTTGAGCACCTCGGCGACGACCAGCACGTCGTCGTCGGTGACGTACCCGTGGGTGGCCACGACCTCGTGCAGGACCGGCAGCAGCGGCCCTCGGAGCGTGCTCAGCTGCTCGGCGATGGCCCGCACGGATGCCGCCCGCACGGGGTCCGCCGGGGCGGGTGCCGGCGCCGGGCCGGGGCCTCGCTGACGCACGTTCGTGGACTCCTCTGCGCTGAGTGTGACCTGGGTCGCAACTCTACGCGCGCGGGTGCCAGCGCACCCTGATCCGGCGGCCGGGTCGCCCGTGGCGGGCGGGCTCCGCGGCGGCCGGGGCGTACTCGGGACGGG
Organism: Ornithinibacter sp.; assembly: GCA_035702525.1. GTDB lineage: Bacteria > Actinomycetota > Actinomycetes > Actinomycetales > Dermatophilaceae > Fodinibacter. Next base: position 3,104 of record DASSQL010000418.1, read on the forward strand.
CCACCGGCGGGGTCTCGGCCGGTTCCAGACTGTGTTCCTGCGAGGCGCCGTTCCGCTCGACCGGGGCGGTGCCGGCGCCGGCGACGGGGTGGGCCGGGTCGGCGGCCTCGCCGCTGACCGAGGTGCCCACGGTGCCGGCGGTGTCCGCGGTGTGGTCCCACTGCGCGGCCGCCTGCTCCAGGCGTCGGAGCACCACGGCGCGCACGGCAGCGTCGTCCGCCCCGCGCTCCACCTCGTCTCGGCGGCGCCGGTTGCGGCGGCGGCGGGCCACAGCGACCCAGACGCCGACGCACACGACGGCGACCAGGACCAGGGCAGCCCCTGCAGTGACCTCGACGGGTCCCATCCCGGCATCGTGCCAAACCCGGGGCCTGCTGGCTATGGCCGGTGTTACACGCCGTCGAACCCGGCGACCCTGCTGGTCAGCCCACCGGGATCGGCGGGCCGACGACCTCGAGCCCGTAGCGCGGCCCGACCTCGTTCCAGCGGCCGATCTCCTCGGCCATCGTCAGCCCCTCGCCCTCGGTCGGCACGTGCATGACGGCGGCGGGCACGCCCACCTCGTCGTAGAGGCCCATCAGCCCGCCAGGCGCCGTGAGCGAGACGAACCGGGCGGGCGAGTCACCCCGGATGCGGAAGGCGTGCGGCACCCCGAGCGGGAGGTAGAGGAACGACCCCTGGGTGAGCTCGTGGGTCTGGTCGCCGGCGCGGTACTCGATGACCCCCTCCAGCACGAAGAGGGCCTCGGCCTCTCGGGTGTGCCGGTGCAGGGGCGTCGCGATGCCGGGGGGCTGGGTGACCACCGACATCCCCAGCGTGCCGCCGGTCTGCTCGGCCGACACCAGGTGCTCGAAGAGCGATCCCATCGCCCAGGTGCCGGGGCCGTCTCCCACCCGGTGTACGACGACCTGACCACTCATGGCGGACCTCCACCCAGATTGGTCCGAAGAAGGTTCGGACGAATATTGCTACGGTAGGTCCCGTGACCGAACCCGTCAAGGCCCGCCGCTACCGCTCCCCGGTCCGTGCCGAGCAGGCGGCCGCCACCCGTCGCGCCGTGCTCGTCGCGGCTCGCGAGCTGTTCACGACCACCGGGTACGCCGGCTCGACGGTCGCCGACGTCGCGCGCGTGGCCGGGGTGTCGGTCGACACCGTCTACGCCAGCGTCGGCCGCAAGCCCGAGCTGCTGTTGGCCGTGCACGACATGGCGCTCGGGGGCGGCGACGAACCGGTGAGCGCGCAGCAGCGCGACTACGTGGCCGCGGTCCTGGCCGCGCACGGTGCCCGGGCCAAGCTGGAGACGTACGCCGCGGCCCTGGCCGAGCGCTTCCCGTCGGTCGTGCCCCTCGCCGAGTCGCTGCGGGTGGCGGCCGAGCACGACCCGGCCTGCCGCGCGGTGCTCGAGGGGCTCGACGAGCGGCGGGCGGCGAACATGCGGCGCTTCGCCGCCGAGCTGCGTGCCACGGGGGAGGTGCGCCCCGAGCTGACCGACGAGCAGGTGGCCCACCTGCTCTGGGCCACGAACAGCCCCGCGTTCTACCGCCTCGCGACCAGCGGGGGCCGCGGCCCGGCCGACTACGCCGACCTGGTGCTCGACCTCTGGACCCGCACCCTCCTCGCCTGAGGTCGCCCCGGCCTCCGATTAGGGGGGTTCTCGCGCCGCTGGTAACCTTGACCACTGCCGTGAGAATCGGCCGCGGATCCATAGAGCCCCGGTGAACCAGCCCGGGAGCGCCGCGCAGCGAAACCACAGGAAGAGAGTCGTCGCCCCATGCCTCTGAGCACTGACGTCAAGAAGCAG
>DASSQL010000419.1:0-2731 GCA_035702525.1 Ornithinibacter sp.
CTCGCGCGCCTGAAGGGGGTGTCGGTCTGAGCGGGTCCGGGGTCTACGACGTGGTCCACGACGTCCTCGAGCTGGTCTTCACCCTCACGGCGCCGCTGATCCTGACCTACTTCCTGCTCATCAACAGCTCCTACCTGGCCCTGGTGATCATCTCCGCCGTCGAGTTCCGCGGCCACATGGACCGCAAGGACACCCGCCGCGACCAGATCGCCGGTGAGCTCGCGCCCGGTGTCTCGGTCATCGTCCCGGCCTACAACGAGGAGGCGCTGATCGTCTCCTCGGTGCAGGCCCTGCTCACGCTGCGCTACCCCCAGCACGAGGTGGTGGTCGTCGACGACGGGAGCACCGACGGCACGCTCGCGGCGCTCGTCCGCGCCTTCGACCTGGTCGTGGTGCCGAGCCACCACCCGGGGGAGATCCCGGTCCGGGCGGCCGTCCGCGACGTCCTCGTGCCGCGCAACGGCCGCACCCGGCTGATCGTCGTCACCAAGGCCAACTCCGGCCGCTCCGAGGCGATCAACGTCGGGGTGAACACCGCCCGGGAGCCCCTCGTGGCGCTCATCGACGCCGACTCCATCCTCGAGCCGGACGCCCTCGTGCGGGTGACGCAGAGCTTCATCGACGACCCGAGCCGGGTCGTCGCCGCCGGTGGCACCGTGCGGGCCATCAACGGCAGCACCGTGTCGAACGGGCGGATCGTGCGGCTGCGGATGCCGCGGTCGTGGCTCGCCCGCGCCCAGGTCGTGGAGTACCTGCGCAGCTTCCTCATCGGGCGCACCGGCTGGGCCTCGATGGGCACCCTGCTGCTGATCAGCGGAGCGTTCGGCGTCTACCGGCGCGACGTCGTCATCGACGCCGGCGGCCTGGACCCGGACAGCATCGGGGAGGACTTCGAGCTGTGCCTGCGGGTGCACAAGATGATGCGGGACCGCGGGCGCGACTACCGCGTCGTCTTCGTGCCCGAGCCGGTCTGCTGGACCGAGGTGCCGAGCACCCGGGCCGTGCTCCGCCGCCAGCGCAGCCGGTGGCACCGTGGCCTGTGGGAGACGCTGTGGGCCTACCGCGGGATGCTGTTCCGGCGCCGGTACGGGCGGATCGGCTGGGTCGGCCTGCCGTACTACTGGCTCTTCGAGCTCGCCGCGCCGCTCATCGAGGCCGGCGGGCTCATCCTGGTTCCGCTCGGCATGGCCTTCGGGGTCGTGAACGTGCAGTACGCCCTCGTGCTGCTGCTCGTCTCCTACGGCTACGCCATCTTCGTGACGCTGGCGGCGATGTGCGCCGAGGAGTGGGCCTTCCACCGCTACGACCGGTGGCGCGACCTCGGTGTCGCGGTGGCCGCCGCCGTCTTCGAGAACCTGGGCTACCGCCAGATGACGGTGCTCTGGCGGCTCGAGGGGTGGTGGGCCAGCCTGCGCGGCAAGAAGCAGGTGTGGGGCGTGATGACCCGGACCGGGTTCGAGGAGGAGGCCGCGTGAGCGCGGACGAGGACTGGCAGGCCCGCGCGGCGGTGGTCGGCCACGAGCTGCGGGCGCCGCTGACCTCGATCGAGGGCTGGGTCGAGATCCTGCTGGACGGCGCCCTCGGCGAGCTCACCCCCGAGCAGGCTCGCGCCGTCGAGGTGATCGGCCGCAACGCCCAGCGGCTGCGCAGCCTCGTCGCGGACCTCAGGTCGGCCGAGCCGTCGGCCGCCCCGTCGGGCGGCCGCGGACCGGTCGAGCTGGGAGCCGTGGTCTCGGCCGCGGTCGAGCTCGTGCGCCCGACGGCCCGGCTCGGCGGCGTCGTCCTCGACGAGCGACCCGCGGCCCGGCGCCTGCACGTGCACGGTGACCTGCTGCGCCTCGAGGGAGCGGTCGTCAACGTGGTCGGCAACGCCGTGAAGTACACGCCACGCGGCGGCTCGGTGACCGTGCGGACCTTCGAGGATGCCGGTCGCGTGGTCGTCGAGGTGGCGGACACCGGCATCGGCGTCCCCTTCGACGAGCTCGCCCACCTGACCGAGCCGTGGTTCCGCGCCCGCAACGCGACGGCATCCGGCATCGGCGGTGACGGGCTGGGCCTGGCGCTGGTCCGCGAGGTCGTCGAGGCCCACGGGGGAGAGGTGTCTCTGACCTCGGTCGACGGGGCGGGGACCACGGTGCGGCTGCTCCTGCCCGCGGCCGGGACCGGTGCCCCGGAGGGGAATGCCGACCCGGCTCCTGCCGTTTAGGTCACCGTGTGCCCGTTCTGGCACACTTGACCGCTGGACCGGTTCACGGCAGTAGACGCGTTTCCTGAGCACCTCCCTCACGAGGGGTGCAGTCGGGGCGCCAGAGGGTTTGCAGCACCGTGCTGAGCCCGCCGACCCGGACGCATCCAAGGAGAAATCGTGAAGAAGGACATCCACCCCGACTACGTCGAGACCACGGTCACCTGTACCTGTGGCAACACGTTCACCACGCGCAGCACCGCGAAGAACGGCGTCATCCACGCCGACGTCTGCTCGCAGTGCCACCCGTTCTACACGGGCAAGCAGAAGATCCTCGACACCGGCGGCCGCGTCGCCCGCTTCGAGGCTCGCTACGGCAAGAAGGCCGCCAAGTAGCTTCCCCGTCCGCGCCGGTCCACCCCCACGGGTGGGCCGGCGCGTCGCGTTTCACCCGACCAGCCGACCCACCCGACCATCGGAGACCACCGTGCTCGACTCCGCGCAGGCCCTCGTCGACGAGCACGCCGCGCTCGAGCGCCAGATGGG
>DASSQL010000420.1:0-6519 GCA_035702525.1 Ornithinibacter sp.
ATTTCGCCGTACCCGGCAACGGGTCGGCGGAGTCTTGCAGGGGCTGGCGGGTGCCGAAAAGCGGCGGTCGTCGTGGGACGTTCGCGTTCCAGACCGTCTTTCCTCTGTGCTGCTCGGCGCCCGCAGGGGCGTGCCACGGGTTCGACCGAGACGACCCCCCGAGGGTCCGCACGCCACCGCCTGATCGTGCAGTGCCCCCGCACCACCCGTGCGGGGGCACTGCCATGCCCTCCGCCGGCTCGGCTGGTCCTGGCGACTCGGTCGAGCGGTCCGCAACGATGCGAGAAATCGGGGTGATGGCACCGATTTCTCCGATCCATGTCGCGACGCCGGGCGGCCGCTCGTCGGGGCGCTGCGTCACCCCCGCGCGAGGGCAGCGCGAAGCTCCTCGGCACTCGTGACCGGTGCGTCGCAGACGAACCCGCGGCAGACGTAGGCCGCGGGCCGGCCGCCCACGAGGGGTCGCCCCTCCAGCAGCGGCACCCCCACCGCGTCGGGCATGCCCTGCACCATGACCAACCCCGGTGACGCGCTCGCCCGCGCCACCTCGGCGAGCGCCGACGCCTCGGCTCCCTCGCCGACCACCGCGACCTGCAGGGGGCCGGCGACGACCGCCTCGGCCGCGGCCAGCGCCCAGCCGGCGAAGCGCGGGTCCTGCTCGGCCACCGGTCCGCAGGCGTCCAGTGCCGCCGACGCCGCGTCGCGGTGCCGCGCCGACCCGGTGAGGGCGGCGTGCGTGACCAGCGCACCGGCGAGTGCCGAGGCCCCCGCCGGCTCGGCGTTGTCGGTGCGCCCCGCGGGCCGCGCGAACAGCGGCGGTGCGTCGTTCGCGGTGTCGTGCAGGATGCCGTGCTCGTCGACGAACCGCTCGAGCGCCGCGTCGAGCAGCGCCTCGGCAGCGGCCGACCACCGGGGGTCACCCGTCGCCTGGTGCAGCGCGAGGAGACCCTCGGCGAGGTCGCCGTGGTCGTCGAGCACCCCCGGCGCGGTGCCGACCAGCCCACCGCGGGAGGTGCGCCGCAGCAGCCCGTCGACGAGGTGCACGTCGAGCACGAAGGTTGCCGCGGTCGCCGCCGCGTCGACCAGGTCGGGCCGCCCGAGCAGCACCCCGGCATCTGCCAGGGCCGCCACCGCCAGCCCGTTCCACGCCGTGACCACCTTGTCGTCGCGGCTGGGTTGCGGCCGCGTCGCGCGCTCCGCCAGCAACCGCTCGCGCGTCGTGGCCCACCACGCCGGGTCGTCGGGGTCGGTGCGCAGCTGCAGCGTCGAGGCCCCGGCCTCGAAGGTGCCGGATGCCGTGACCCCCAGCAACGACGCGGCACGTTCCCCGTCGACCGGGCCGAGCACCTCGACGAGCTGCGCCGGCGTCCAGGAGTAGGTCAGGCCCTCGTGCGAGTGGCCGTCGACGACGGTGTCGGCATCGAGCGCCGACGCGAACGCACCCTCGTCGGTGCGCAGGTCTCGCAGCAGGAACTCGGCGGTCTCCTCGGTGACCCGGCGCGCGAGGGGGTCGCCGGTCGAGCGCCAGAGGTGCGCGTACACCCGCAGCAGCTGGGCGTTGTCGTAGAGCATCTTCTCGAAGTGCGGCACCACCCAGTCGGCGTCGACGGAGTACCGGGCGAAGCCTCCGCCGAGCTGGTCGTACATCCCGCCGCGGGCCATCGCCGCGCAGGTGCCGCGGGCCATCGCGAGCGCGTCGGCCGAGCCGGTACGGGCGTGGTGGCGGAGCAGGAACTCGAGCACCATCGACGGCGGGAACTTGGGCGCTCCGCCGAACCCGCCGCGGGCCTCGTCGTACATCGAGCGGAGCCGCAGCACGGCGCTGTCGCAGACCCCGGCATCCAGGCGCGAGGGTGCCGGCGGGCCGGTGTGCACCCGCAGCTGCTCCGCGACGCTCGCCCCGGAGGCCAGCACCCGGTCGCGCTGCTCGGACCACACGTCGCCGGCGTTGGCCAGCAGCGCGAGCAGCTGCGCCTTGGGCAGGTAGGTGCCCGCGAAGAACGGGTCGCCGTCGGGCGTCAGCAGGCAGGTCATCGGCCACCCGCCGTGACCGGTGAGTGCCGTCACCGCCGCCATGTAGACCGCGTCGACGTCGGGGCGCTCCTCGCGGTCGACCTTCACCGCGACGAAGCCGGCGTTCACCGCGGCGGCCACCTCGTCGTCCTCGAACGACTCGTGGGCCATCACGTGGCACCAGTGGCAGGCGGCGTAGCCGACCGACAGCAGCACCGGCAGGTCGCGCCGGCGCGCCTCGTCGAACGCGTCGTCCGACCACTCCCACCAGTCGACCGGGTTGTCGGCGTGCTGCAGGAGGTAGGGGCTCGAGGAGCCCGCGAGCCGGTTCGCCATCCGACCACCGTATGCCGGGTCAGGGCCCGCGACCGGATGCCGGGTGGCCCGGTCAGTCGTCCAGGGCCTTGGCGAGGGCGATGTTGAACGACACCTCGTCGGCGTTGCCGTCGTCGAGCCCCCACACGCACTCGATGGCGCAGCGCACGATGGTCCAGCGGCGGGCGACCTCCTCGTCCATCCCGGCCGCGTCGCAGAGCACCTCGGTGCGGTGCCGCGCCGACCACCGCAGGGCGGCGCCGGTGCCGAGCTCGTCGCGACGGTTGCGCAGCACGGCGTGGAGGTCCCAGCCCGGGTGACCCGCGCGCGGCTGCGGGTCGATCGCGAGCCAGGGCTCACGGGTACCGGCCAGCACGTTCTCGTAGTGCAGGTCGCCGTGCACCAGCGTGGCGTCGCACCCCGGGTCCGCGACGAGCTCGCGATGCAGCCCGGCGGCGCGCGAGACCAGCCGGCGGGGGAGCGCGTCGCGACGGGTGGCCTCCTGCAACCAGCCGGCCGACCAGCCGCTCAGGGCGGGCAGTGCCGCCGGGGCCGGGACGTGCAGGCGGCTCAGCAGGCCGCCGATCACCGTGCAGGCGCTGTCGGTGTCGATCGAGGTGAGGTCGACGTCGGGGTCGAGCCGCTCGAGCAGCAGCAGCCCGTCGCTGGGCAGGGCGGCGACGAGCCGAACCGCGCCGTCGCCCGCCCAGGTGCGCAGCGCGAGGGGCTCCCCGTCGGTGTCGACGGTGCGCCACACCACCTTCACCGCGAGTGGCTCGCCGTCGCGTCGGACCGGCGCCACCACGGCCGTCCAGCCGGTGCGCAGCGGCCCGTCGGCGACCAGGCCCCACCGCTCGAACGCGTCACCGAGCAGGCGCTGGGCCCGGGTGGCCCAGTCGGCACCGCTGAGGCCGCCCTCAGCGGGGCGTCGGGCGACCCAGTCGAGCCACGGTGACGGGATCACCGGGACGGCGCCAGCGCTCACGTGAGACCCGGGAACGGCTCGAGCGCGACACCCCAGCGGTGCGCCTCGACCTCGACGGTGCCGAGCCACCGGGCCAGGGCCGCGAGCCCGGCGCCGCCGTCGGACGCCACGACCGGCGCGAGGTGCTCGCCGTAGCCGGTGCGCAGCGTGGTCAGCGACTGGCGGGCCAGCCGGGCGGCGTCCGCCGCGTCGTCGACCGGGAACGGCAGCGGGTGCCCGAGCGAGGTGTCGGCCCGGGCGCCACCGGCCTGCTGGTCGGCCAGCAGCCCGCGGAGCGCGGCGAGGGTGGTGTCGGACCTGGCCCGCTGCCCGGCCGTCGAGCGCGCGCTGACGACCTCGAGGAAGTAGACGGCCCCGGCCGTCGACGTGGCCAGTGTGCCCACCCGGTCGCCGCCGACCGGCTCCGACGGCACCGCCGGCGGGCGCCCGCGCAGGAGGCTCGCCGCGGCGTACCGCTGGGCGTGCAGCGACGCGACGGTGGCGCGCAGGTCGTCCTCGACGCCCGCGAACCCGGCGGCACCGGCCGCCGACGCGGCCTCGGCCGCAGCCAGCCGGGTGCGACTTCCCGGGGTGGCGGTGGGGGATGCCGTCGGCGTGGGGGAGGCGGACGGTGTCGCGTCGAGGGCGGTGGCGGGCACCCCGTCGGCCACCAGCGTGCTGCGCAGCACGGTGTGCTGGCGCCGGTGGAGGGTGGCGAGGTCGGCGGCGAGGGCGCCCGGAACGGTGGACGCCAGCGCGGCCAGGGTCGCGGTGTCGCGGGTCAGGGCCACCAGCTCGGGTTCGGCCGGCACGGGCGTGCGGGTCGGCACCAGGGGGACACGGGGGGCGTCGTCCTCGAGCCGGATGCCGCAGCCGGCCGTGGGCAGCACCACGGCGAACAGGCCCGCCACGACGGTGCGCCGGGGGACGCCGGGGCGCGTTCCCTCCGTCATGGGCGCATCATCGCACGGGTTCGGGCCTCATCCGTTCTGTCCTAGAGTGGGGTCAGGCGGTCATCCGCCGACCGACAAACTGCAGAGAGGGAGGGTTCTTCATGACCACAGCGGACAGCATCCGCCCCGCCCTGCAGGCGGCGTTCTCCACCAGCGACCTGGTGATCGAGGACGTCACGGTCACCCCCGCCGGCCGTCGCCGGGTCGTCAAGGTGCTCGTCGACCGGGCCCTGGGCGAGTCCGACACCGTCACCGAGCCGACCGCCCCCCTCACCCTCGACGAGGTCGCCGACGCGACCCACCTGGTCAGCGACGCCCTCGACGCCTCCGACGTCATGGGCGAGCAGCCCTACACGCTGGAGGTCTCCTCCCCGGGGGTCGGGCGCCCACTCACCGAGCCGCGCCACTTCCGCCGCAACGTCGGCCGGCTGGTCTCCGTGCAGCACGACGGGGGCGAGGTCACCGGGCGGGTGGTCAGCGCCTCGACCACCGAGGTCAGCCTCGAGGTCCCCGCCACCAAGGGCACGCCCGCCCGCACCGAGACGCTCCCGTACTCCGCGGTCGAGCGTGCCGCCGTGCAGGTCGAGTTCGCCCGCCACGACGAGAGCAAGGAGAGCTGACATGGACATCGACCTTTCCGCCCTGCGCGCCCTCGAGCGCGAGCGAGGCATCTCGCTCGACGTGCTCATCCCCGCCATCGAGCAGGCGCTCGTGCTGGCCTACCAGCGCACCGACGGGCACTACCGCCACTCGCGCGCCGAGCTCGACCGCAAGACCGGGCACGTCGTCATCTGGGCCCGCGAGGAGACCGAGATCCCGCCCGCAGAGGGGGAGGTCGACGACGAGGGCAACCCCGCGCGGCCGCGCCGCGAGATCGGCCCCGAGTTCGACGACACCCCCACCGGCTTCGGCCGGGTGGCCGCCGCCACCGCGCGGCAGGTCATCGTGCAGCGACTGCGCGACATCGAGGACGACGCCATCCTGGGCGACTTCAAGGGGCGCGAGGGCGACATCGTCGCCGGCATCATCCAGCAGAGCCCGGACCCGCGGCACGTCACCGTCGACTTCGGCACGGTCGAGGGCATCCTGCCGCTCGCCGAGCAGGTGCCCGGTGAGAAGTACGTGCACGGCCAGCGGCTGCGCTGCTTCGTCGTCTCGGTCAAGCGCGGCATGCGCGGCCCGCAGATCGGCCTGTCGCGAACGCACCCCAACCTGGTCAAGAAGCTCTTCGCGCTCGAGGTTCCCGAGATCGCCGACGGCAGCGTGCAGATCGAGGCGCTGGCCCGCGAGGCCGGCCACCGCTCCAAGATCGCGGTGCACTCCACCGTGCCCGGGCTGAACGCCAAGGGCTCGTGCATCGGCCCGATGGGCGCCCGCGTGCGCGCCGTCATGAGCGAGCTGCACGGCGAGAAGATCGACATCGTCGACTGGTCCGACGACCCCGCGACCTTCATCGCGGCCGCGTTGTCCCCGGCCCGGGTGTCGTCGGTCGAGATCGTCGACCGCCAGCTGCGCTCGGCCCGGGTGATCGTGCCCGACTACCAGCTGTCCCTGGCCATCGGCCGAGAGGGCCAGAACGCCCGGCTCGCGGCCAAGCTCACCGGCTGGCGGATCGACATCCGTCCCGACACCGAGGGGTCCGCGGCGGCGCCCACACGCACCGATGACGCGCCCTCGCGCCCCTAGGCGGTAGACTGGTGCGGACCGACCGGACTGGACTCCGGCCCGGCCACCCGGTGCGTACCTGCATCGGGTGTCGTGGGGCGGATAGCCGGTCGGCACTCCTGCGAGTGGTCCTCGGACCCGGTGTGGGCGGCAACCTTGTCGTCCTGCCGGACCCCGAGCACCGTCGGCCCGGGCGCGGCGCATGGCTGCATCCGGACCTCTCGTGCCTCGACCTCGCCGTCCGCCGCCGGGCGTTCGGGCGCGCGCTGCGCAGCAGCACGCCACCCGACCACACAGCGGTCGACGACTGGGTCAGGGCCCACGAGCAGGATCAACCGTCCGAGAGCAAGAACCGAAAGCGGGTTTGACGCTGATGAGCACCCGATGAGTACTCAGCGATGAGCACCCCCCAGCTGTAACGACGGTCCGCGCAACAGAGCACGGACCTGGACAGGAGAAATGTGTCTAAAGTCCGTGTGAGCGCACTTGCCAAGGAGCTCGGAGTGACCAGCAAGGTCCTCCTCGAGCGCCTGAACGGCATGGGTGAGTACGTCAAGAGCGCCAGCTCGACGATCGAAACCCCTGTCGTGCGCAGGTACAACGAGAAGT
>DASSQL010000421.1:0-6170 GCA_035702525.1 Ornithinibacter sp.
CACCGTGAAGAGCACCGACGGCTTCGAGGCCACCTACACCCTCACCGGGACGGCCCCGTTGACCGCGCGCAACGGCGCGACCCTCGCAACGGGCGTGCAGGCCCAGGTCCTCGCGGCCAAGGACGGGATGAAGGTCACCGCTCTCGTCGTCGGCTGAGTCTCTCTCCTCGCACCGGCACACCGAGCCCCCCGACGCCGCGGCGACGGGGGGCTCGGTCGTGCACTGGTGGGCCGGCGGGCTCAGCGGTCGTCGACGATGCCGTTGACCTCGGGGGTGATCTGCCGCTCGAGCGCCAGGGCGAGCAGCGCGACACCCGCGAGGCCGGCCACGATGACCGCGATGAACACCCCGCCGAGCCGACGGTCGAGCAGCCACCCCGCGACGATCGGCGCGGTGATGGCCCCGACCTGGAACGAGCCCGCCGAGACGGCGTTGTACCGGCCGCGGTCGCGGTCGCCGGCCAGGTCGTTGACGATGGCCGGGACGGTGGGCTGCAGCATCGTCTCGCCCAGGCCGAACAGCACGTGGAAGACGATGACGCCGGCGGCGGCGGCCAGGGTGCCGGCCACCATGCCGGTGGCCCCGAGCACCAACCAGGCGCCGGCCCACAGGCCGACCAGGGCGAGGAACACGCGGGTGCGCCGGTGGCCGTCGATGCGTCTCAGCACGAAGAACTGCATGCCGACGATGACGATCGTGTTCGCGGCGAACGCGAACCCGATCGTGCGGGTCGACACCTCGCTCACCTGCCGGGCGAACGCCGGGAAGCCGGCCTCCATCTGCCCGTAACCGACGAAGCTGCTGAGGAAGGTCAGCGCCGTGATCCACAGGACCGCCGGCTTGCGCAGGATGGTGAGGTAGCCGGTGCCGGCCTCGACGGGTGCCCCGGCCGCGGGCTTGTCGGGGCGCCCGGCCACGTGCCGCAGCGGACCGAGCAGCAGGGCGATCGGCACCATCACGCAGGCCGCGTCGACGAGGAAGATCGCGGTGAAGGTGCCCGGCCGGTCGACGTCGGTGAGGAAGCCGCTGACGATGCCGCCGATCCCGATGCCCAGGTTGACCAGGGCGAAGTTGATGCCGAAGAACTGGGTGCGCACCGGGCCCGACACGATGCTCGAGGTGAGCGCGTTGAACCCCGGCCAGCCCACCCCCCAGCCGATGCCGAACAGCACGAAGGCGAGCACGAAGGCCGGTGGCGTCGTGGCGAAGGCCATCACGACCGCCCCGAGCATCTGGGCCGTGTTGCCCCAGACGAGGACCACGCGGGCGCCGAGCCGGTCGATCAGGGCGCCGACCGGGCCGGTGACGACGAGGGCCACGACACCCAGCACGCTCATCAGCAGGCCCGCGACGTCGAGCGGGATGCCGCGCACCTCGTGCATGTAGATGATCGTGAACGGCAGCGTCATGCCCCGGCCGAGCGTCGAGATGGCGGTGGTCGACAGCAGCCAGCGACCCGGCGTGGGTAGAGCGTTCCAGAAGCCGCGCAGGGTCAGCTTGTCGCGGTGTGGGGCTTGGGGGGTGCCAGGGGTCGCCTGGTCCCGCTCATCCCGGCTCTCGGTGGTCTCGGACACTGCCCCACCGTGCCACGGGAGACCGACACGGGCGACCGGTGATGCATGCGAACTGCGCGGATGTCGTGCCAGCGAACGGTGAGCGACCCGGCATCCACGACCTGGCAGCGCGGCACACCCGCGAGCGGTTAGCCTTAGTCGCTGGTGCCCGCCCGGGTGCCGTACCCGTAGACGCGACAAAGAGGTGGACCGTGCCGACTGGCAAGGTGAAGTTCTTCGACTCGGAGAAGGGCTTCGGTTTCGTGTCCGGCGACGCCGGTGAGGGTGACGTCTTCGTCCCCGCCAGCGCCCTGCCGGAGGGCGTCGCAGGCCTCAAGGGTGGCCAGCGGATCGAGTTCAGCATCGCCGAGGGCCGCCGCGGCGCCCAGGCGCTGTCGGTCACGCTGCTCGACCCGGCCCCGTCCGTGGCCACCAACCGCCGGGTGGCCAGCCGCAAGTCGCCCGACGAGATGGTCGTCATCGTCGAGGACGTCATCAAGCTGCTCGACTCGCTGTCCGAGTCGCTGCGCCGGGGTCACTACCCCGACAAGGAGCACGGCAACAAGGTCGCCCAGGTGCTGCACGCGGTGGCCGGCGACCTCGAGCTGTGACCGCCGCCCTGAAGACCGACCCCACCCTGCGTGGGGCGGTCGACACCGCCCGGGAGGCCGCGGTCTCGATCGCGGAGGCCGGTGCGGTCGGTGAGCACCTCGGCATGGAGATGGTGGAGGACCGCCTCGCCACGCACTACTTCACCTGCACCGCCCGCGCCTACCTCGGCTGGCGCTGGGCCGTGTCGGTCGCCCGGGTGCCCCGCGCTAAGACGGTCACCGTGTGCGAGGCCAACCTGGTGCCGGGCGAGGGCGCGCTGCTGTCACCCGACTGGGTGCCCTACGCCGAGCGGCTCGCGCCCGGCGACGTCGGCCCCGGTGACGTCACCCCGCTCGTGCCCGACGACCCCAACCTCGAGCCCGGATTCGAGGCCACCGGCGACGAGGACGTCGACCGGGTCGGGTTCTTCGAGCTCGGCCTCGGCCGGCCTCGGGTGCTGTCGGCGGAGGGCCGCGAGGCCGCCGCCCAGCGCTGGTACGACGGCGAGTCCGGCCCGAGCGCCCCGGTGGCCGCCAAGGCCCCGGCCCCGTGCTCGTCGTGCGGCTTCTTCGTGCCGATGGCCGGTGCGCTGCGAGCCGTCTTCGGGGTCTGCGCCAACGAGTGGTCGCCCTCCGACGCCCGCGTCGTCAGCCTCGACCACGGGTGCGGAGCGCACTCCGAGGTCGACGTCGACCTGCACACGGCCGAGCGCATCTCGCCGCCGATCCTCGACGACTTCGAGCTCGACCCGGCCTGACGGTTCAGGCGGTGGGTGCGGAGGTGGTCGCCAGTGCGACCGGTTCCGCCCGCGCGGCGAGGTGACCGGTCAGGCCTGCGCGGCGTTGTCGTGCCCGCGGCCGACGAACCACCAGGCGAACGCCCCCAGGGCGATGCCGGTGACGCAGGTCCACGGCCACCAGGACCGGTCGCCGGAGTGGAAGTCGGGGACGACGAGCGTCACGACGAGCGCGAGCACCCACAGCCCGATGCCGACGCCGATGATCGGGCGGGTCGGAACGGCCAGCGGCTCGACGGGGGCCGAGGTCCCGAGGGCGGCGAGGTGCTGCTCCGGGTGGGGCTCCTGGGGGTTCACGAAGCCCAGCGTACGGGGCCGGGTGGCCACCCCGTGCCCCCGTCATGCAGCCGTAACGCGCCACCGCTAGGGTCCGGGCCATGCCCGATGCCATCCCTGACACGACACCCGACACGGCGGCCCCCGCCGACACCTCGACCACCCCGCCGCACGCGGGGTATCTCGAACGCCTCTTCCGCATCCACCAGCGCGGCTCCACCGTCGGCCGGGAGGTGCGCGGCGGGTTCGCCACGTTCTTCACGATGGCCTACATCGTCGTCCTGAACCCGCTCATCCTCGGCTTCGTCAAGGATGCCGACGGCCAGTACCTCGGCGGCGGCGCGACGCCCAACCTCGCGGCGATCGCGGCCGGCACGGCCCTCGTGGCCGGCGTGATGACGATCCTGATGGGTGTCTTCGCCAACTACCCGCTGGCGCTCGCGACCGGCCTGGGGCTCAACGCGTTCGTCGCGTTCTCGATCGCCAGCCAGATGACCTGGGCCGACGCGATGGGCGTGATCGTGCTCGAAGGCCTGGTCATCCTCGTGCTCGTGCTCACCGGCTTCCGCACGGCGGTCTTCCACGCCGTGCCGACCCAGCTCAAGGTCGCGATCTCGGTCGGCATCGGCCTGTTCATCGCCCTGATCGGCCTGGTCGACGCCGGCTTCGTGCGCCGCACCGGCGCCGGCCCCGTGCCGGTCGAGCTCGGCATCGGCGGACAGCTGACCGGGTGGCCGACGGTCGTCTTCGCCCTCGGGCTGGGCCTGCTCATCACGCTGTGGGTGCGCAAGGTCAAGGGCGCGATCATCATCTCGATCCTGGTGATGACCGCCGTCGCGTTCGTCGTCGAGGCGATCGCGAAGGTCGGGCCCACGGTCACCGGCGTCGACGCCGCCGGCAACAACATCGTCAACCCGACCGGCTGGAACCTGAACGTGCCGGCCTGGCCGTCGGCGATCGACCCGATCAACTTCGGCACGCTCGGCGAGTTCAACCTGCTCGGGTCGTTCGAGCGGGTCGGCATCGTCGCGACCATCCTGCTCGTCTTCACCCTGATGCTCGCCGACTTCTTCGACACCATGGGCACGATGACGGCGATCGGCGCCGAGGCCGGCCTGCTCGACGAGGAGGGCACGCCGCCCAACACCCAGCGCATCCTCGTCGTCGACTCGCTCGCCGCGGCCGCCGGCGGTGCGGCCGGCGTCTCGTCGAACACCTCGTACATCGAGTCGGCCTCGGGTGTCGGTGAGGGTGCGCGCACCGGCCTGGCCTCGGTCGTGACCGGCGCGCTGTTCCTCGTCTCGATCCTGGTGACCCCGCTGGTGCGGGTCATCCCGAACGAGGCGGCCGTGCCGGCCCTGATCCTCGTCGGCTTCCTGATGATGCAGCAGGTGCAGAACATCGAGTGGGACGACGTCGAGATCGCCATCCCGGCCTTCCTCACGATCATCCTGATGCCGTTCACGTACTCGATCACCGTCGGCATCGGCGCCGGGTTCGTCTCGTACGTGCTCATCAAGGTGGTGCTCGGCAAGTCGCGCCAGGTGCACCCGATGATGTGGGTCACCGCCGGGCTGTTCGCCGTCTACTTCCTCATCGCCCCGCTCACCGAGCTGGTCACCTGACCCGACACCGCCCCGCACGTGCGGGGTCCTGACCGACCACGGATGCCGTGCCGTCCCTCCCGAGGGAAGGCACGGCATCCGCATGTCTGCCTCCTGTCGGGGTAGGGGGCCGTGGAATAGTTAGCACAGGTAATGAGTTGTGCTAAGCATCTGCGACCTCGAGGAGACGACCATGGCCGACACCACCACCCCGGTGCGACCCTCGACCGCGCCCCGCGCCACCGCCACCACCACGTCCCGCGCGGCCGGCGCGGCCGGCCACGCGTCGGCCGGAACCGCCATGACGCGCGGCGAGCGCGACCGGCTCACCAGCGACCTGCGCATGGCGTGCATGCGCATTTCGCGCCGGGTGCGCTTCGAGAGCACCGCCCCCGTGGCGCCGCACCAGTTCTCGGTGCTGGCCCGCCTCGAGGAGGCGCCCCGCACCCCCAAGGAGCTCGCGGCCTTCGAGAAGGTCAGCGCTCCGAGCATGACCCGCACCGTCGCCGGCCTGGTCGAGGGCGGCCTCGTCGCGCGTGCCGACGACCCCACTGACGGTCGCCAGGTGATCCTGTCGCTCACCGCCGAGGGCCGCCGCACCATCCGCGACATCAGGCGCCGCCGCGACCAGTGGTTCGCCGCGCGGCTCGAGAAGCTCACCGACGACGAGCGGGCGGTGCTGGCGCAGGCCACGGCACTGCTGGAACGGGTGGCCGCCGAGTGAGCCCCACCTTCTCCTCGCTCGAGGTCCGCAACTACCGCCTGTGGGCGTCCGGCGCCCTGGTGTCGAACATCGGCACCTGGATGGGCCGGGTCGGCCAGGACTGGCTCGTGCTCACCGTGCTCACCGACGGGTCGGCCACGGCCCTGGGCATCGTCACCGGCCTGCAGTTCCTGCCCTTCCTGCTGCTCGCGCCCTGGGCCGGGCTGATCGCCGACCGCTTCCGCAAGCGCCGCATCCTGCTCGCCACCCAGACCCTCCTCGCCGTCTCCAGCCTGCTGCTCGGCGTGCTCGCCGTCGCCGGGGTGGCCCAGCTGTGGCAGGTCTACGCGATCGCCCTGTTCCAGGGAGTCGTGACCGCCATCGACAACCCGGCGCGGCAGGCCTTCGTGTCCGAGATGGTGCCCGACGACAAGCTCACCAACGCCGTCTCGCTGAACTCCGCGTCGTTCAACCTCGGTCGCCTCCTCGGCCCGGGCCTGGCCGGCGTCGTCATCGCCCTGTGGGGTGTCGGGCCGGCGCTGCTGCTCAACACGTTCACCTTCGTCTTCGTCATCGCGGCCCTGCTGCGGCTGCGCAGCAACGAGCTGCGCCCGGCGCCGCGGGCCAAGGGGCGCGGCGGCATCCG
>DASSQL010000422.1:0-20838 GCA_035702525.1 Ornithinibacter sp.
CTCTACGCGGCCACCGGGGCCGCCCCCGGCTCGTACTCGGGCCCCACCGGCCTCCGCGAGACCCGCGGCCCGGTCGGCGAGGCGAGGCTCAGCCGGTGGGCGCAGGACGAGGCGCTGGCCGCCCTGCTCTGGGAGCGCAGCGAGGAGCTCACCGGCGTCACCATCACGCTCTGACCTGCCCCCCGTCGCCCCGCTGAACTGATCCGGCGGTCGATGTCGAGACCCGGGGGACGGCTCCGTCCCTAGGGTGTCAGCATCGACAGAACGGGCCCCCGAGCCCGTCGACCGGAAGGGGCCACCCGTGGCCAGGTACCTGCTCATCGTCACCTTCGAGCCCGGCGTCGTCGACTCCCCCATGGAGGAGTGGCAGCCGGAGGAGATCACCGCACACCTCGACTACTACCGCGCGCTCAACGCCCAGCTCGCCGAGAACGGCGAGCTCGTCGACACCACCATCCTCACCCCGCCGGATGCCGCCCACATCGTGCGCGCCGATGCCGCCGGTGGCCGCGTGGTCACCGACGGGCCGTTCCAGGAGTTCAAGGAGTGGGCCGCCGGGTTCCAGGTCATCGACGTCGAGACCGAGGAGCGGGCGCTCGAGATCGCCGCGCTCGTGTCGGCCGTCCCGGGGCCGGGCGGCGTGCCGCTCCAGCAGCCCATCCACGTGCGTCAGGTGATGGACGACGGCCCGTCCGACGCCGCCGAGATGGAGACCTGGCTGGAGGGCGCGGGGGGCGGGCGCTGAGCCTCGACCGCGCCGCCGAGGGCCTGCTGCGCGATCTCGCGCCGCAGGTCGTCGGCATCCTCACCCGCCGCTCGGGCGACTTCACGGCCGCCGAGGATGCCGTGCAGGAGGCCCTCGTCGCCGCTCACCTCACCTGGCCGCGCGACGGCATCCCGGACCACCCGCGCGCGTGGCTCGTCACCACGGCGACCCGCCGGCTGGTCGACGAGCAGCGCAGCGCGGCAGCGCGGCGCAGTCGCGAGCAGGCTTGGGCGGCAGCGCAACCCGTGGGCGCCCAGGCCGTACCCCAGGACGACTCGCTCACCGTGCTGCTGATGTGCTGCCACCCCGCGCTCTCGCCCGCCTCCGCGGTGGCCCTCACCCTGCGGGCCGTGGGTGGCCTGACCACGGCCGAGATCGCGACCGCCTACCTCGTGCCCGAACCGACGATGGCGCAACGCATCTCGCGCGCCAAGCGAACCCTGCACACGTCAGGGGCGACGTTCGCGCTGCCGGCCGACGACGAGCTCGGCGACCGGGTGCGTCGCGCCCTCGCGGTGGTCTACCTCCTCTACAACGAGGGCTACGCCGCCAGCACCGGCGCCGACCTCACCCGGACCGACCGCTCGGCGGAGGCGATCCGGCTCGGCCGGCTGGTGCACCGGCTGCTGCCCGACGACCCCGAGGCCACCGCCCTGCTCGCGCTGATGCTCCTGCTGGACGCGCGCCGCCCGGCCCGGGTCACGGCATCCGGCGACCTCGTGACCCTTGCCGAGCAGGACCGCAGCCTGTGGGACCGGGCGCTCGTGGCCGAGGGAACCGCGTTGCTGCACTCGACGATCGGTGTCGGCCGCGGCCCCGGGGAGTACCAGCTGCAGGCCGCGATCGCCGCGGTGCACGACCGCGCGACGGCGGCCGACGACACGGACTGGCCCCAGGTGGTCGCGCTCTACGGCCTGCTCGAGGAGGTGGCGCCGAGCCCGTTCGTCACGCTCGCCCGTGCGGTGGCGCTGGCTGAGTCGGAGGGACCGGAGGCCGCCGCGCCGGTGCTCGACTCGCTCGAGGGAGCACTCGGAGACCACCAGCGGCTGCACGCCGTTCGCGGTCACGTCGCCGAGTTGCGCGGCGACCGTGCGGAGGCCCGGAACCACTACCTCGCCGCGGCGGCTCGGGCGACCAACCTGGCCGAGCAGCGCCACCTGACCCGGCTGGCTGCCGCCCTCTCCGAGCCGCCTGATCCCGGCACCGCCGAGGCCATGACGGGGGTCTGATGGCCCCTGGCCACTTGCTGTAAGTCGTTGCGGCACAGAGGACTCGGTGGTGTGGCCAGGGCCTGTCTGTGGTTGCCTCTAGGATTGTGGGCAAGGGGAGAGGGGGACGCGGTGCAGGCCGAGACGACGCTGGAGCCGGCTCCGTCGGGAGGGCCGGACGAGCTGCTTGCGGTGCTGGCGGCGGCTGAGGCCGAGCTCGGGTCGGCGCCTCGGGCGTCGACGGTGCGCGGGGGTATCGCGCAGTGGGCGCAGGTGGTCGAGGCCAGTCAGCGGGTGATGAACGTGGCGGCTGCGGTGCAGGCCGAGGCGATTGTCGCGCTGGCCGCGATCGAGCCCGAGTTGCTCGAGGACGGCACCGTGGCGGAGACCCACCGCACGCCCGGGCACGTGGCGTTGGACGCGCCGGCGATCGTGTCCGGGGCGTTGGTGGTGTCCGCGGTGCACGCCGAGCGGCGGGTTCGTTCCGCCGTCCGGTTGGTCGCCGACGGCCCGGTCGGGTCCGACACCGAGACCGGCCTGGCCGGCCTGCACGACGCGATGCGCACCGGCGGGCTCGACGCGTACCGGGCGTCGGTGGTCGCCGACGAGCTCGAGCTGGCGCCGCCACCGGTCGCGGCCGCGGTGGTCGCCGCCCTGAGCGGGCACCTGCACACCGATGCCGCGCCGCAGCTACGGCGCCGGTGCCGCACCGTGCTGTCGCGGGTCAGCCCCGACCTGGTCGTCCACCGCGCCAAGCAGGCCCGAGAGCGGTGCGCCCTGCGGCGGTGGGCCGAGGAACCCGGTGTCGACAAGTGGGAAGGCACCTTCCCCTCGCACGACGCCGCCCGCGCGTGGGCCGCGATCGACGCCCGCGCCCACGAGCTCGTCGCCGATGGCACCTGCGAGAGGATCGAGCGCGCCCGCTCCCAGGCCCTGATCGACCTGGTCACCGGCTCGGCGACCATCCAGACCATCGTCACCCTCACCGTCCCCGCCCTAGCCGATGACCCCGCCGATCGACTCCCGGCCTCGGCGGCGCCGGCGGCAGCCGGGGCGGCGACGGGCCCCGGGTCACCCGATGACCTCATCGAGGTTGCGATGGGCACTCGCGGGGAGCCGGTGCTGGCGACCCGCGCCTTCCTCGACGTGGTCACGACAGGCATCGACGCCACCACCACCATCGTCGAGCGGGAGTGCCACCCGGTAAGCGGAGCGCTGCTCGACCACACGGCCACCGACTCCTACCGTCCCCCGGCCGCCCTCGCCGCGCTGGTGCGGCAGCGTGACGGGCGGTGCCGGTTCCCCGGGTGCCACGTCAGCGCCCGCTTCTGCGACCTCGACCACGTCAGGCCTTGGCCGAACGGCCCCACCGCCGCCGCCAACCTGGTCTGCCTGTGCCGACGACACCACCGCGTCAAACAACGCCTCGGGTGGCGGGTGCGCCTGCGTCCCGATTCCACTCTGACCTGGACCGACCCCACCGGCCGAACCCGGACCACCCATCCCCTGGATGCCCTCCATGCCACCGTCATGCCGGCGCCCCGGATGCCGGTGGACGGCGCGCACACGGGCAACGTCGGGCACGCTGCGGCCGCCTCCCAGGGCACCACCGACCGCTTCAGCGCGGCCGAGTTCGCCCTCGAACACGCCCTGGCCGGCACCGGGAGCGCCCACCGGCTGCGGGTCGACCTGCACCACCCCGTCGACCACCGCCCCCGAGGCGACCACCTCGTCGTCGCTGACAACTGGGAGCGCTGCCCGACCCACCGAACCAGCCACCGCCGCAGGCCCGGCCACAGCCGGCCGGGCGACGACCCACCCTTCTGACCAGCGCCGACCTCGAGAATCGTCACACCTTTCGCCCGTGCCGCACCCCGTCTGGGACGCTGGGGGCATGACCTTGCGGCGAGCCAACATCGCGCGGATCGACGGAGGACTCTTCGACGTCCTCGTCGTCGGTGCCGGCATCAACGGGGCCGTGTCGGCCGCAGCCCTGGCGGGTCGGGGCGCGTCCGTCGCGCTCATCGACCGGGGTGACTTCGGTGGCTTCACCAGCCAGGAGTCGAGCAACCTGGTGTGGGGCGGCTTCAAGTACCTCGAGAACTACGAGCTGCCCCTCGTGTTCGGCCTGTGCCGCAGCCGCAACCGGCTGATGAAGGCCTACCCCGACAACATCAAGGAGATCTCCTTCCTCGCGACCCTCGACCGCACCGCGCCCTACCGGCCGTGGTTCGCGGCCCTCGGTGCGACCGCCTACTGGGGCATCGGCCTGTTCGGCACGAAGCCGCCGCGCGTGTTCGACGCCGAGCACCTCGAAGAGGTCGAGCCGGTCATCGACACGAGCACCGCCCGCGGTGCCGTGCAGTACCAGGACTGCTACCTCGTCGACAACGACTCCCGCTTCGTCTTCTCGTTCGTGCGCTCGGCCGTCGAGGCGGGGGCGGCCGTCGCCAACTACGTCGAGCTCGTCTCGGCCGAACGGGTCGGCGACCGCTGGGTCTGCCGGCTGCGCGACACCGACTCCGGCGAGGAGATCACGACCTCGGCCCGGGTGGTGGTCAACGCCGTGGGCCCGTTCGTCGACGAGCTGAACTCCTCGTGGCACCTGCAGACCAAGCACCGCATCGTGTACTCCAAGGGCATCCACCTCGTCGTCCCCCGGCTCACCACGACCCGCCACGACCGGGTGCTCGCCTTCTTCGACGACACCCAGCGGCTCTTCTACGTCATCCCGATGGGCCACCGCTCGGTCATCGGCACCACCGACACCCGCATCGACACCCCGTTCACGCACGTCACCGACGAGGACCGCGAGTTCCTGCTCGGCCAGATCAACGCCCGCCTCGACCTGCCCGAGCCGCTCACCGCCGACGACGTCATCGCCGAGCGCTCCGGCGTGCGCCCGCTCGTGGTCAGGGCCGGCGGCGGCGACCAGAAGGACGCCGACTGGACCTCGCTGAGCCGCAAGCACGAGATCGAGCGCGACACCGCACGCGCGGTCGTCACCGTCTTCGGCGGCAAGCTCACCGACTGCCTCAACGTCGGTGAGGAGGTCGCCGACCACGTCGAGGCCCTCGGCATCCCGCTCGAGAAGGACCTGCGCAACTGGTACGGCGAGCCCGCCAAGGCCACCCGCAAGGAGTTCTACCGCCAGGCCCGGCTGATGCGCCTCGACGCCCTGCGCACCCGCCCCGAGGTCGAGCCACTCAGCGACCGGCTCTGGCGGCGCTACGGACGCCGCGCCTTCGACCTGCTCGAGATGGTGCGCGCCGACCCCACGATGGGCCAGGACGTCATGGGCTCCACCGACTACCTGCGCGCCGAGCTCTACACCGCGGCCGAGCACGAGATGGTCGTGACCCTCGACGACTTCATGCGGCGCCGCAGCAAGATCGACCTCGTCGTGAGCGACCGCGACATCCTCGCCTCCCCCGGGCTGCGCGAGGTGGCCGAGATCCTCTTCGGCGCGGATGCCGAGGCGCGCCTCGCCGCGTACGTCGAGTCCAAGGGCCGCACCGCGGTCGACAACCCCTGACAGCAACCCCACAGCCGGACCCGAGCCGGCACCGAACCAGCAGCACGAGGGTGGAGGGCATGGCGACGACCCAGCAGCCCTCCATCCGAGACCTCATCGCCGAGCTGGCGGACACCGAGGACGTGCTCCGCGGATGCCGTGGGCCCGCCGGTCCGCGGGAACGCTCGGCCCGGCGCCGGCAGGGCCGGATCGTCAGCGAGCTGCGCAGCCGGAAGTCAGTCGCCTGAGGTGTGCTTGGCCCGGCCCACGATGAGCGGGTCGGGGGCGAAGACGACGTCGGGGTCCTTCTCCGCGTAGTCGAACTGGTTCAGGAACGCGCGCAACGCGTTGACCCGGGCCCGCTTCTTGTCGTTGCTCTTCACCGTGATCCACGGGGCGTACCGCTTGTCGGTGAACTCGAACATCGCCTCCTTGGCGGCGGTGTAGGCCTCCCACCGGTCCAGGCTCTCGAGGTCCATCGGGGACAGCTTCCACCGGCGCACCGGGTCGATCTGCCGGATCGCGAACCGGGTGCGCTGCTCGTCCTGGGTCACCGAGAACCACAGCTTGGTCACCGTCGTGCCCGACTCGACGAGCATCCGCTCGAACATCGGCGCCTGCCCCATGAAGATCGAGTACTCCTCGTCGGTGCAGAAGCCCATGACCCGCTCCACGCCGGCCCGGTTGTACCAGGAGCGGTCGAAGAGCACGATCTCGCCGGCCGTCGGCAGGTGGTTGACGTAGCGCTGGAGGTACCACTGCCCGTTCTCGGTCGACGTCGGCTTGGTGAGCGCGACCACCCGCAGCGCCCGGGGGTTGAGGTGCTCGGTGAAGCGCTTGATCGTGCCGCCCTTGCCGGCGGCGTCACGGCCCTCGAACACCACGACGTGCTTGGCGCCGGTGTCGATCGTCCAGTACTGGAACTTCAGCAGCTCGATCTGCAGCAGGTACTTCTCGACCTCGTAGCCGTTGCGCGTCATCAGGTCGTCGTAGGGGTAGTCCTCGCGCCAGGTCTCGACCGCCTTGCCGCCGGGCGCGATGAGCACCGGGTCGTCGCCGTGGTCGTCGCGGACCGTGTATCCCTCGGTGCGCAGCTGGTCGATGTAGGCACGCAGGGCCATCTTCTGGGGCATGCCCCATTCCAGCGCCAGCGGGCGCCCGGTGTCACCCGTTGGTGGCCCGACTCACCCGGATCGGGCTAGGCGGGCTGGTCGCTGCGCGCCCCCACCGGGCCGGATGCCGGTGTCACCCGGTGCGTGCCCGCCACCGTCTGCAGGCTGCGCGCGTACGTCGGGACGACCGACGGGTCGACCCGCGGGTCGGGCGCCGCACTCGTGGGCACCGGCGTGTGGTGGTAGTCGACCTGCACCCGCTCGGGCGTCACGTCGACGACCACGAAGCCGTGGCTGACCCCATCGATGAACTTCAGCCAAGGGTTCAGCTGCTGCGCCGCGCCGATGGCCTGCCGCGTCACGGCGACGACGACCTCCGGCGGCTGGCCGGCGAGCTGGGCGGTGCCGCCGAGCACCTCGAAGAAGCCGTCACTGGTCACCGACGGGCAGACGAACTCGACGGCCGCCGGGGTGTAGGCCGCCGACCCGGGGGTCGCCGTCACCGGGATCTCGCAGGAGAACGACGCGTGGATGTCGCCGGTGAGCACCACCACGTCGCCGGCCGAGTCCGGCTGGTCCGCGAGGTGCCCGAGCAGGTCCGACCGGTCGGCGGCGTAGCCGTCCCACTGGTCGCCGTTGACGAAGGTCAGGCCGGGGGCGCCGAGCGCCGCGCCCGGGTAGAGCACCGGCGCGATCATCACCTGGTTGCCGAGCAGGTGCCACGGCTTGCCCTGCTGCGCGACGCCGTCCTTGAGCCAGGTCAGCTGCTCGGGCTCGGGCAGGTGCCGCAACGGCGAGGCGATCGCCCCGTCGATGGCCGGGTTGATGCCGATCGGCACGAAGCCGTCGAACGGCACCCCGGGCACGGCCACCTGCTGGCTGCGGTTCTGCCGGGTCTCGAGGATCGACAGGTCGCCCAGGGCACCGAAGGTGAACCGCTTGAAGAAGCGCGTCCCCCGGTGGGGCACCGACTGGTCGGGCATCCGGAACGGCATCCACTCGAGGTAGGCCTGCATCGCCTGCGCGCGACGCGCGAGGTAGTCGCCCTCGCCGGCCTGGTGGTTCTCGGCGCCGTTGGCCCAGGCGTTGTTGGCGACCTCGTGGTCGTCGAAGATGGTGATCCACGGCAGCGCCCGGTGCGCGGCCTGCGCGTCGGGGTCGGCCTTGTGCAGCGCGTGCCGCAGCCGGTAGCCCTCGAGGTCGATGGTCTCGGTCGCCGGCTGCCCGTCGCGGACGCCGACGAGGGCGTCGGGGCCGTATCGGTCGGACCCGTTGCCGTACTCGTAGATGTAGTCGCCGACGTGTAGCACGAGGTCGAGGTCGTCGCGCTGCGCGATCGCCCGGTAGGCCGTGAAGTAGCCACCCGTGTAGTTGCTGCAGCTGACCAGGGCGAACCGCAGGGCGTGCACCTCACCGGCGACGTCCGGGGCGGTGCGGGTGTGCCCGACCGGGCTGCGCTCGCCGCGGCTCTCGAACCGGTAGTGGTAGCGGGTGTACGGCTTCAGCCCGGTGACGTCGACCTTGACCGTGTGGTCGCTGTCGGCCGACGTCTTGACGTGACCCTTGGCCACGACGTCCCGGAAGCCCTCGTCGCGGGCGACCTCCCAGTGCACCTGCAGCGGCTTGCCCAGGCCGCTGCCCGGGGCCGCGACCGGCTCGCCGGGGCCGCTCGGCGGGGTGGCCCGGGTCCACAGCACCACGGAGGTGCCGGTCGGGTCGCCGCTGGCCACGCCGTAGCCGAAGATGCCCTTGGCGGCCGGGGCGGCGGCGGCCGCGGGGTCGAAGACCCGCGGCACGGCCAGGGCCGCGGTGCCGGCGGCGAGGCCCTTGAGGGCGGAGCGGCGGTCGATGCGCAACGGAGACATGGAGTGGATACTCCACCCGCGAGGGGTCCCCTGACCAGACCCCGGACGCCGTCGACCTGCAGAACCTTTGCGCAGGTGGTGCACGACGCCGGGGTGTTCCGGGGTGCGGTCCGGGTCCACTCAGGGTCGTCCCGGACAGACCGCGCCGACCGGCCCGCGCCACGCTGGCGAGGTGACGACGACGACCGCCCGACCAGGCCCGGCCACCACCACCCCCCGGCCGATGGCCGTTGCGGCGCCGGTGCGCCGCACGGCACGGATCTCCGCCACCGCCCTCGCCGCGCTCACCGTGCTCTCGGTGCCGGCCACGGCGCTGCTCGACACCGCCGACCGCCCCGGCACCCGCACGCTCGTCGGCGCCAGCTTCGTGGCCGTCGCGGCGCTCGAGGTCGTCGTCGGCTGGGGCCTGTACACCCTGCTCCGCGACCGGGCCCACTCGCCGGCGTACGCCGCGCTCGTCAGCCGGGGTGGCTACGCGGTGCTCCTCACGGCCGCGGCCGGCCGGCTCCTGTGGCCGGGTGGCGACGGTGTCGCAGGGTTCCGCTCCGACTGGTCGCTCGCCCTCGTCGTGCTCGGGGTCCACCTCCTCGTCACGTCGATCGCCCTGTGGTGCGCCCACCGGGTTCCGGGAGCGGTCGTCGCGGGCACCGTGCTGGCGGGCACGGCATCCCTGCTCGCGGCAGCGGGCGGTGGGCTGCCCCTGCCCGACGTCCTGCCCGGCGCGGGCGCCCTGCTGCCCGCGGTCCTCGGCGAGGTCGTGCTGCTCGCCTGGCTGGTCATGGTGGGCTGGGACGACACCGCGGGGTGACCCCGGTCGGATGCCGGCCGCTTGCGTTCCGCTCGCGCGCATTTCGGCCTGCCACCTGCGTTTCGGTATGCTCGCTGTCTCCCACGACGGTCATCGTCAGCGGGCTCGGCGCGGGTCACGACGGTGTGAAACCGTCCTCCATCCCCGTCCGCAGGAAGTTGGTTGAGAACGCACGTGAGCTCGTCGGTGCCCGATCACGTCCGTTCCATCGTGGGTCGCGCAGGCTCGCGCCTGAAGCCCGGAAGCGGCTCGTCGGCCCCCGTCCAGCGCCGCACGCACCTGTCCGCGACCCAGGACGGCACCGCCCTCACGGTGGAGTTCACCCTGCGCGGCACCGACCGCGTGGAGGCCGTGTACGCCCTCGCCGACACCGACTGGGTGCCCTGTGGTGACGTCGAGGTCGCCGGCCGCGCGGGCGCCGACACCACCTACCGCGCCCGCATCGACCTCGTCGCGCTGGCCGCCGCCACGGCCGACCACCCGGTGGTGTCCGTCGCCCCCACCCGGCCCGGCTCCCAGGCCGGCGACGAGAACCCCGAGGGCCTGCGCCTGAAGCTGTTCGCCGACGTCGCCAGCCCCAGCGGGTACGTGCGCCCGCTCGGCCGGGTCGTCGACTGGAGCGCCGACGGCGAGGTCGCCGGCGCCGGCGACCCGGAGGGCGGGACCCGCTACCGCGACCCCCTCGGGCAGTTCGAGACCACCGACCTGCCCGTCTTCGAGACGGTCAGCACCGACCAGGGCCCGGTCACCCCGTTCGTCAGCACCAAGGGCCTGCTCACGGTGCTGGTCGGCTCACCGATGCCGCCGTCCAGCCAGGTGCGCAACGACGGGCTGAGCGTGGCCCGTGGCGTGCTCGAGCTGCGCGGGGCGCTGATCAGCCGCAACACCGAGCTGTCGTCGGCCTCGCTGATCGTCCAGGGTCGCACCAGCGGCTACCAGGCGGTCGTGCCCGCGGCGATCTCGTACGACGCCGAGGCCACCCGTCGCGGGTTCGGGCAGCGCAGCTACTCCTTCACCGCGGCGCACGACTTCGGGCCCGACCTCGCGGCCGGGCTGATCACCGACGACGTCGCCGACATGTTCGTCGAGTTCGTCCCCGCCGACGGCAGCGAGCCCTACAAGCGCCGGGTGGGGCGCAGCCGGTTCCTCGTGCGGGCCCGCACCCGCGGTGGGCACGTCACGCACGACGACGTCACCCTCTCGATCGAGCCGTACTACACGTTCAAGGCCAAGAACCCGTCGCTGCACCTGGAGATCTTCGACGCCGCCGTGCACGCGCACCTGCGCCGCCAGCTGTCGACCACCCGCGCCGTCACGGCCCGGCGGCCGGCCAAGCCGGTGTGGATCGTCGGCGAGCTGCCGTACAAGGCCCAGGACAACGGCATGCACTTCTTCCGCCACATGCGCGAGCACCACCGCGAGATCGACGCGTACTACGTCATCCGCGAGGACTCCCCCGAGCGGCGCAACCTCGAGGGCCTCGACCACGTGCTCTTCTACCGGTCGACCGAGCACATCGACAAGGTGCTCCAGGCCGAGCGGATCGTCGGCAGCCACCACCCCGACTTCCTGTACCCCAGCCGCAGCCCACGGTTCCGCCGCCGGGTGCGGGCCGAGAAGGTCTTCCTCCAGCACGGCGTCACCGGCGCGAAGTGGATGGTGCCCAACTACGGCAAGCAGGTCAGCAGCTTCGAGACCTCGCTGGTCTGCGTCTGCTCCGAGCGCGAGAAGCAGTTCTTCGTCGACGACTTCGGTTACGCCCCGAAGGAGGTGGCCGTCACCGGGTTCGCCCGCTTCGACGCCCTGTTCGCCGACGACGTGCCCGTGGTCGACCGGCAGATCCTGGTGATGCCGACCTGGCGCCCCTGGCTGCAGGACCCCACGACCTTCACCGACTCCGACTACTACCACCGCTGGCACGACCTGCTCACCGGCCCGGAGATGCGCGAGCTCGAGGAGCGCACCGGCGCCGAGGTGGTGCTCTGCCTGCACCCGAACATGCAGCAGTTCAGCCAGCACTTCAGCTCCGAGCACGTGCGCGTGGTCGTGCAGGGCGAGGTCGACGTGCAGCACCTGATCAAGGAGAGCGCGGTCATGGTGACCGACTACTCCAGCGTCGCGTTCGACTTCGCGTTCCTGCGCAAGCCGGTCGTCTACTACCAGTTCGACGCCGAGCTGTTCGACGCCCCGCACGCCGACCCGCAGCTCGAGCTGCCCGGGGCCGTCGTGGCGACCCAGGGCGGCATCCTCGAGGCGCTCGAGGCGGTGGCCGGCGACGGCTGGTCGATGTCGGACGCCTACTGGAAGCGCGCCCAGGCGTTCTGCCAGTACCGCGACCGCGAGAACTGCGAGCGCATCTTCGAGGCGGCCCGCACCCTCGACGGCAACCGCGGCCTGGCCGCGACGGTCGGCAGCAGCCGGGCCGTGAAGTCGCTCGGCGCCGCGGCCCGCCGCAACAAGCGCTGGATGCCGACCATGCAGCGCCTGTACAAGGTCTTCAAGACGCTGCCGATGGACTCCGACCTCATCGTCTTCGAGAGCGGCCAGGGCCGGCACTTCAGCGACAGCCCCCGGTACGTCTACGAGGAGCTCCTGCGGCGTGGCGACACCCGCACCAAGGTGTGGATCTACGACCGCCCCCTGCCGGTCAGCGACGAGCACACCATCGTCGTCAAGCGGCACTCGTTCGGCTTCTACTGGTACCTCGCGCGGGCCAAGTTCTGGGTCAACAACCACACCTTCCCGCACTACATCACCCGGCGCCCGAAGGGGCAGTACGTGCAGACCTGGCACGGCACCCCGCTCAAGCGGATGTTCCTCGACCAGGAGGCCTGGTTCGGTCGCGACCCCGGCTACAAGGGCCGCGTCACCGAGGCCGTGCGCCAGTGGAGCGTGCTCGTCTCGCCCAGCCCGTACGCCACCGAGTGCATGCGCACGGCGTACGACTGGAAGGGCCCGGTCGTCGAGGTCGGCTACCCGCGCAACGACATCCTGCTCGACGGCTCCGCCTCCGCCCGGGCCGCGCGGGTGCGCCAGATGCTCGGCATCGCGCCCGACAAGCGGGTGGTGCTCTACGCCCCGACCTTCCGCGACGACCGGCCCACCGCGCGCGGGCGCTTCGAGTTCGCGATGCCGCTCGACCTGGCCGAGTTCCACCGCCGGTTCGGTGACGACCACGTGCTGCTGGTGCGCACCCACGTGCTGATCAGCAACCGGGTCGAAGTGCCGGCGGGGGCGGAGAAGAGCGTCATCGACGTCTCGACCTACCCCGACATCCAGGAGCTCTTCCTGGCCAGCGACGTGCTGGTCACCGACTACTCCTCGTCGTTCTTCGACTACGCGCTGCTCGGCCGACCCGTCGTCTTCTACGCCTACGACCTGGAGAACTACCGCGACAACCTGCGCGGCTTCTACCTGCCCTACGACGAGGCGACCCTCCCGGGGCCGATCACCCAGACCCAGGACGAGCTGTTCGACGTGCTCGAGGCCGGCGCGGCCGTCGACGGGCCGGACCAGCGCGTCCTGGCCTTCGCGCGCACCTACGCCCCGAACGACGACGGCCACGCGTCGGCCCGGGTCGTCGACCAGCTGCTCTGACGCCGACGCGTGCCGGGTGCGCCGGGTCAGCCCGGTCAGCCCCG
Organism: Ornithinibacter sp.; assembly: GCA_035702525.1. Classification (GTDB taxonomy): domain Bacteria; phylum Actinomycetota; class Actinomycetes; order Actinomycetales; family Dermatophilaceae; genus Fodinibacter. The sequence goes on from DASSQL010000422.1 coordinate 12,915, forward strand.
GTCAGTCGCTTCGCCGCGCTCCAGCCCCAGCGTGGCGAGCAGGTCCTCGTGCAGCTGGATCCACACCGTGTGGCACGAGTCGACCTGAACGCCGTCGACGTAGGCGAGCCGCCCTGCCTCGGCGGCGGCGAGCGCCGCCGCGTACCGGTCGTCGTAGCCGGCGAACCGGTCCAGGGCCCCGGTGAGGGCGGCGCAGAGCGGGCCGAGCCGCCGCCCGTACGACGCGAGCTCGTCGAGCACCCGGCCGTCCCACACCGGGTCGTCGTGGTCGTTGGCCGCCAGCCGGTCCCAGGCCTGGGGCCGGATCTGCCAGCGGGTCAACGTCGACAGGAACCGCTGGTTGAGCCGCACGAAGGTGTCGTGGGCCTCGTCGACCACGGGGCGGGCGCCGGTGCGGTCGAGCTCGTCGGCCACCCGACGCTCCCCCTCGAGCCGGCCCGCCTCGGTCAGCGACCACCCGGCGAGGTCGGCGAAGGCGACCCGGCTCACCCAGCCACGCGCCTGGTCGTCGAGCAGCAGGTCCTCGACCACCTCACGGGCCAGCCCGGTGCGGCGGGCGATCGCAGCGGCATCCGTCATCCCGGTCACCCGCACGGCGTGCAGGGTGAGGAGCTCGGCTGACGAGGGGTGACCCACGACCGGAGCCTAACCGCGGGCGTAACGTGGGCCGACGCCCCACACCGACCGGAAGGCCGCCATGACCGACATCGCCCTCGTCACCGGAACCTCGAGCGGCATGGGCCTCCAGGCCGCCGTCGCCCTGGCCCGACAGGGCCTCACCGTCGTCGCGACGATGCGCGACACCGGCCGGGCCGCCGCCCTGCTGGAGGCGGCAGCCGCCGCCGGCGTGCAGCTCGACGTGCGCGCCCTCGACGTCACCGACGAGGCGGGGGCGGCCGCCTGCGTCGACGCGGTGCTGCGGGACCACGGGCGGGTCGACGTGCTCGTCAACAACGCGGGTCGCGGCTGCGTCGGCACGGCCGAGCAGCTCGACATGGACACCGTGCGCGACCAGCTCGAGGTCAACTACCTCGGCGTCGTCGCACTCACCAAGCTCGTGCTGCCCGGGATGCGCGAGCGCGGGCACGGTCGGGTCGTCACCGTGACCAGCGTGGGCGGTGCCGTGGGGCAGCCCTTCGCCGACGCCTACTGCGGGGCCAAGTTCGCCGTCGAGGGGTTCATGCAGTCGCTCGCCGTGGTCGCGGAGCGATTCGGGGTGTGGGTCTCGGTCATCGAGCCGGCCGCGGTGGCCTCCGACTTCGTGGCCAACGTGCAGCGGCGCGACGACGCCGACGACCCGTACTCCGCGCTGTTCGCGGCCTACCTCGCGCGCACCCAGGGTGCCTTCGCCAACGCCCAGAGCGCAGGGGATGCCGGGGCCGCGATCGCCGCGTGCGCCACCGCGACGTCCTACGCCTTCCGGTGGCAGACCTCGCCGGGCGCGACGGCCTTCGTCGGCATGTCGCTGGCCGACCTCGACGGCGAGCGGGTGCTCGGCGCCACCCGCACCTGGATCGCCTGAGCCGCGCCGGTCACCGACGTCGGCTCAGCCGGCTTCGGCGACCCGCTTGAGCCGGGCCAGCCCCTTCTCGAAGTCGGGCCCGACGAGGGAGTCCATCGACTTGACCATCGAGAACAGCCGCATGAACCCGCTGAGCTCGCCGTGCATCCGCCACTCGACGGTGGTCGTCGCGTCGCCGGCAGGGGTGAGGGCCAGCTCGATGCGGCTGCGCGACGGGAACGGCTTCTCGAAGTGCAGCGCGACGTCGACCTGCTCGGGCGCGTCGGCGGTGATGGTCATGTCGCCGCGCCCGGCCTTGCGGTTGCCCTCCCAGGCGTAGGCGGCGCCGACCCCGGCATCCGGGCCCGAGTAGGTGCGCCGCAGCTGCGGGTCGAGGTCCTCCCAGGGCGACCACTTCGGCCACTCGTGGAAGTCGTTGACGAGCGCGTGCACCCGCTCGGCGGGCGCGTCGATCGTGGTCGTGCGGGTGACGGTGTAGGGCGTGGCCATCCGCACAGTCTGCCGGGTCACGGTGTGCCCGGGTCGGAGCGTGCCCGGGTCACTGCGCCAGCAGCGAGGCCATCTTCTTCGCGATGAGGTCCGTGGCGCGCTGGGGCGAGAACCGCGAGAGCCGGTCGAGCCCGCGGGCGTCCTTGCCGATCACCACGCGGTAGCTGCCCTTCTCGATGCCCTGCACGATCTGCCGAGCGGCCTCCGGGGCGCTGGTCATGCTCGCGGCAAGGTCGGCGGGTGCGGCGTCCATGCCGGGGATCGCGACCCCGGAGTGCTGGGCGATACCGGTGTCGACCCCGCCGGGGAAGACCACGGTGACGGCGACGGTGGTCGCCCGCAGCTCGGAGTACAGCCCCTCGGTGAAGAGCTTCACCGCGGCCTTGCTCGCGCCGTACAGGGTCTGGCCGGGCACGGGTGCGAGCGCGCCCATGCTCGAGACGTTGACGATGCAGGCCTCCCGGCGCAGCACCAGGTGGGGTAGGAACGCCTTGCAGGTGTGGATGACGCCCCACAGGTTGACCGCCAGCACCTTCTCCATCTGCGGGTACTCGAGGTCGGCGAACTTCACGAACGGCTGGATGATGCCGGCCACGTTGACGAGGCCGTCGATCCGGCCGTGCGCCTCGCGAACGGCGTCGGGCAGTGCCTCGACGGCGGCCCGGTCGGTGACGTCCACGACGTGGGTGCTGAGCCGGTCGGCGGATGCCGTGTCGGCGAGCCCGGTCGTCTCGTCGAGCCCTTCACGGCTCAGGTCCACGGCGGCGACGTGACCGCCACGGGCGAGCAGCGCCAGCGCGACCTCGCGACCGATCCCGTTCCCTGCGCCGGTGACCACGAAGACGTTGTCGGTGATCTGCACGGGTGCGCTCCGTTCCGGGGTGGAAGGGCGACAGCCGCCGCCCCATGATCAGGCTAGCCCGTTGTGCCGGACCGGAACCCGGGTTCGCGCTCGACGAGACACCTGTCACGAAGGGTCCGCGACGAGTCCTGCTCAGGCCGCGACCGCATCCTTCGCCGCGGCAGCGCCGAGGATCTCGGCCCGCCGGTCGTAGGCCCAGCCGGGCCCTCGGAGCAGGAACGACCAGCGCTCGCTCCAGCTGTTCGCCCCGGCGATGTCGCGCGCGATGTCACGCCACTCGTGGGTGGCGATGGTGACCGGGTTGAAGGTGTCGATGTTGGTCGTGAGCCCGTAGACGACGCGCTCGTCCTCGCGCTCGAAGGTGCCGAACAGCCGGTCCCACAGGATCAGGATGCTGCCGTGGTTGCGGTCGAGGTACTGGCTGTTGACGCCGTGGTGCACCCGGTGGTGCGACGGGGTGTTGAGCACGTTCTCGAGCCAGCCGATCGACTTCACCGCCTCGGTGTGGATCCAGAACTGGTAGATCAGGTTGAGCGCGCGGGCGTTCTCGATGACGCTCGGCCGAACCCCGGCCAGCGCGAGCAGGCCGTAGGGCACGCTCATCGTCAACCCCTCGGCCACCGGTTGGCGCAGCGCCGTCGACAGGTTGTAACGCTCGCTGCTGTGGTGCACGACGTGCATCGCCCACAGCCAGCGGCTCTCGTGGTTGAACCGGTGGTTCCAGTAGTAGATGGCGTCCCAGCCCAGGATCGCGACGGCGTTGGCCGCCAGCCCGGTGCCGAGGTCGCGCTTGGTCACGGCGAACAACCGGGTGCCGCTCGTCTGCGCCGACCAGGTCGTCGCGACGGTCAGCGCCGTCGACGCGACAGCCGCCACCGCGGTGGCCCCCGTGACCCGCCGGGCGAGCGGCGCGTCGCGCAGGTGTGGCACGGCATCCGGGCCGGTGCGTGGCGCGCGCGGGTCCGCGGCCGGCAGCACGCCGGCATCCGGGAGGCCGCCCTGCTCGCGCCGGCGCCGCATGACGTCGGCGACGGTGGTGGCGGCGGAGGCCGCGACCGCGGCTCCCATCAGCACCTTCGCGTACCGACCCCGCCCCGGGGTGACCGGGTCGAGGAGCCGGGCCGAGACGAAGGGGGCGACCAGGCTGCCGACGCCCATGGTGAGGCTGGCTATGGTGTCGGCGAGCTCGTAGTCACCGGCCCGGGTCGTGCCGGGCGGCGCCGGGTTGCGGCGCTGCCAGAGCACCTCGGCCGCGATGGCGCCGACGAAGGCCGGGATGGCCAGCACGGTCAGGTCCGGTCGGCGCATGCTCGTCGGCCTCTCTCCCTGGTCGGATGGGGTGGCGCGCGGCAGCCGCGGAGGACCGCCACGTCCGGCCCGCAGACTAACCCGGCCCCGCCGGCCCGGCGAGGGCCCGGCGGGGTGACGCGCGCCACCCGCTGGGGGGTGTTCACGGGCGCTGTGAGGAGGAGAATCGGGAGCGGGTGCCGTGGCCTTCGCCACCGCCCCGGCACTCCCGTGGCACGGTGACGACGCGTGTGAGGAGCAGCCATGAGGGCGACACCCGGGGACCAGATCATCCTGGCCGGCGAGCTGGTCGACCAGCCCACCCGCGCGGGGGAGGTGCTCGAGGCGCGCGGCGCCGACGGTGGGCCGCCCTACGTGGTGCGCTGGGAGGACGGCCACACCAGCACGATGTTCCCCGGGCCGGGCGCCGTGCTCAAGGTGACCGAGGCGGCCGCCACGCACCACGAGGAGGTCGTGGCACGACCCGAGCTCGGCACCCTGCGGGAGTGGTCGGTACGCGTGACCATCTTCGAGCAGGGCGACGACACCACGGCCACCGTCGCGCTGCTCGCCGACTCGCCCGAGGCGCTGACCGCCCGCGGCACGAGCCATCGCAGCGGGGTCGACCCCGAGGTCACGCACATCGGCGACGAGGTGGCCGTGGCGCGGGCACTGCGCCGCCTGGCCGACCACCTGTTCACCCGGGCCGAGCACGACATCGAGGCCACCACCGGCGAGAAGGACGTCACCGTCCGGGTGCGCTGAGCCTCAGTCCTGCGGCAGGCTGCGCAGCCACTGGACCACCGGGGCCGCCGCGACCGACGCCGAGTAGACCTCGCCGTGGTTCACGCCCGGGAGGATGCTCAGGGTCACCTGGTGTCCCCCGGCGCGCAGCGCTGCCGCGAAGTCCTGGCTGAACTGGGCCGCAACGACCGGGTCCGCGTCGCCGTGCAGGAGCAGCACGGGCACCTCGGGCCGCCGGGCCGCGAGGAGCACCGGGTTGGCGGCGTCCCACGTGGCGTCGTCGGCGTCGGGCGCGAAGAGGTTCGCCGCGGCGTCGGAGAAGTTGCGGATGTCGTAGGGCCCGGCCAGGCCGACGAGGGCGTCCGGTGCCACGAGGGGGTCGTCGCACTTCGGTGCGTACTGGTCCGGCGCCAGGGTGGCCACGGCGGACAGATGGGCCCCCGAGGAGTGCCCCAGCAGCACGAGGGACGTGGGCTGGATGCCGGCCGCCGTCGCCGTCGCGGCGCCGTCGGCGAGCGCGCACAGCACGTCCTCGACGGGGACGGGGTGGACGACGCCGTCGGCGGCCGCGCGGATCACCACCGGCATCGCCACGACGCCCTGGGCGGCGAGCTCGGCAGCCAGCGGCTCCAGCCCCGTCGGGTCGGCGGTCGCCCATCCGCCACCGGGGATCATCACCACGACCGGCGCCTCGGTCACGCCCTCGGGCAGGTGGGGAAAGGCGGCGAGCCCGGGCCGGTACTCGTGGCTGACCGGGCCCGCACTGGGCGTGGTCGTCGGTCCGCTCGACCCCGGCTCCCCGCCGGTGCCCGAGCCGCTGTCCGAGCCGGCGCAGCCCACGGCCACGGCGGCGAGGAGGGACACCACCGCGGCGAAGGAGGCACGCCGGCGCACGGCACGCATCGTCACGTCACCAGTATCGCCGTGGCGCCGCGTTCCGGCGGTGCGATGCGAGCCGGCTCACCCGTGAGGTCGCCGGCGCCCGTCGGCACCGAGGCGGCGCCCGGGCCCGTGGGACAGTTGCCCCATGTCCCTGCGCCGTGTCGACCGAGCCGTCGCGGACTACACCGCGCTGCGCCCCCGGCTGCTGCCCGCCACCGACGAGTTCGTCGAGCTGGTCACCGGCACCATCGACGACGCCGGCATCAACTACCTCAGCGTCACCGGGCGCACCAAGTCGATCGGGTCGTTCGCCGCCAAAGCGCGCGGCGTGCTGGCCAACGAGCCGGGCGCGGACCCGTTGCGGGCGGTGACCGACCAGGTCGGGGTGCGGGTCATCACCTACGTGCAGCGTGACATCGACGCCGTCGCAGGCCTGCTCGCCGAGCAGTTCACCGTGCTCGACGACCGCGACCTCGGAGAGGAGACCGCGGCGGCCGGGCGGTTCGGCTACGCCAGCCGGCACCTGCTGGTGTCGCGGGCGCCGGGCGCGCCCACGGCCTACGACCCGTTGTTCTGCGCCTCGATCCAGCTGCGCACCGTGCTGCAGCACGCGTGGGCCGAGTTCGAGCACGACATCCGCTACAAGGGCACGGTGCCACCCGAGCAGGTGCCCGACCTCGACCGGCGGTTCACCCTGGCGGCGGGCCTGCTCGAGCTGGCCGACAAGGAGTTCGAGGCGATCCGCGACCGGCTGCAGGCCGGCCTGGGCGACAGCGACGTCGACGGCGGTGGCGACCACGACCCGCGGATCAGTGCGCAGGAGCTCGCGACCTTCCTGGCCGGCCGCTACTCGAGCGCCGGCTGGTCACGCACCGAGCACTACGAGTGGCTCGCCGGCCTGCTGCTCGAGCTCGGCATCGCCTCGCTCGACGAGCTCAGCTCGACCCTGCGCGACGTCGACAGCGCGGCCGTGACCGCGGCCATGGACTACCGCTACCCGCCCGGGGCGGTGCGGCGCCTCGACGACGACCTGCTCTCCCGCTTCGGCGACACCTACGTCGCGCTGCACGGCAACGCGCACCGCCGCGAGTCGCTGGAGTCCCGCCGCTCGCACCTGCCCGGCTGACAGGGGGTGAGCGGCGGGACGTCCGGCCAGGGCATCCGGCCTCGGGGCACTGACCGCTGCGGCTACTTGACCTCGGACCGGCGCACGATGAACAGCCCGACGGCCAGCGGCAGCAGGAACCAGATGGTGCCCGACACCGCGAGGTGCTGCCACTGCTCACTGGTGACGCTGCCGTTGAACAGCACGTTGCGGGCGTCGGCGTAGTCGACCCACGGCTGGACGTCGGCGAACCACTTCGCGTTGGCGGCGAGCAGCTGCACCAGGGGCGGCAGGACGAGGCTGTAGACGAAGTAGGCGACGATCGCGCCGGCGGAGTTGCGGATCAGCACGCCGAGCATGAAGCCGAAGAGCATCCCGAGCACGCTGCCGAGCACGATCAGCGCGAACTCCGTCACGCTCACGTTCCAGACCGGGTCGAGGCCCGTGACGAGGCTGCCGACCAGCGTGCCGAGCGCACCGACGACGAGCGCGACGAACATCGCCACGACGCCCACGCCGACGGCCGCGATGAACTTGGCCCACAGCACCCGGCCGCGGTGCGGCACCAGCGTGAACGTGGTCAACCCGCTGCGCTGGCTCCACTCGCTGGTGACCGCCAGGAGGCCGATGATCGGCAGGATGATCGTCATCGGGATGCCGACGGCGGCGGCGAAGTTGTCGTAGGTCTGCTGGTCGTCCGGCGCGAACACGATGATCGCCGCGGTGGCCAGCACGCTCGTGATGAGGATGCTCGCCATCAGCCAGAAGCCGGAGCGGGTGTCGAACATCTTGCGCAGCTCGACGCCGACCAGGCGGGTCAGCGGGATCCGCGCGGATGCCGTGCGGGTGCGGCCGGGTGCGGCCGCCACCTCGGCCGTGGCCGGGTCGAGGGCGGTGGTGGTGGTCATGCTGCTGCTCCTTCACGCTGGGTGTCTGCGGTGAGCTCGAGGAACATCTCCTCGAGCCCGGCGCCGTCGGCGGCGCGGAGCTCGGTCAGGGCCAGGCCCGCGCCGAGCGCGACCTCGCCGACCTG
>DASSQL010000423.1:0-38839 GCA_035702525.1 Ornithinibacter sp.
CGATCCCGACGGATGCCGCCTCCCGGTCGTACGTCGGTGTGGAGGCCGACAGGGTGGACAGGGTTGCGGACGAGAGTGCAGTCATCGGGGCGGGTCCTTTCGCTCGAGGCGGTCACGGACTCTCACCGGCCATCGAACCAAGAACGGCGCACGGCGCCAACGGCTGGTCTCGCGGGGGAGGGAAAAGGATCGGTGCCGAGCGGGATTGCATCGAACGACCGTCGCCCCGACCACGTTGGGGGTCGGGGCGACGGTGGGGTGTCGTGCGTTCGCCCGGATCCACCGGCCGGCCGGATCAGCGACGGGCGAAGTCGGCCGCCTGGCGTGCCGCCCAGACCCGGTCGGCCGCGTCGATGCTGGCCCGTGAGCCGAGGTCGACACCGGCCCGTGCGGCGGCGGCGCGGGCGCGTGCCGTCGTGAGGTCGGGGGCGAGCACGACCTCGGGGGCGATCCGCCGGTCGGCGGCGGCGTAGGCCCGCTGCTGGCGGGCGAGGCGGTCCGAGGAGGCCCGGGCCGTGGTCATCAGCGCCGGTGTCGCGGTCACCGTCGCGCCGGTGACGGAGGGGCTGACCGTCGGGGTGTAGCCGCTGGCGTGCCCGGTCTTGTTCGGGTGGTACGACTCGGTGATCGGGTTCGACAGGCCGTTGAGCCACTCCGGGCTGTCGCACACGGCGTGCCCGACGAACCGCGACGTCGGGTTGGCGAAGGCGAACCCGGCGGCCGAGGCCCGGGCCGCGGTCGTGGAGTTGATCAGGTCGGCGGTCGCGTTGAGCCGGCTCTCCTCGGTGGGCGAGAACCAGGTGAGCAGGTTGCAGTCCTCCCCGTTGAAGATGCGCGGGTAGCCGACCACGGTGACCTTCGCCTGCGGCGCCCGGGACCGGATGCTCGCGTACAGCGAGGTGAGCGCGGCCGGCAGGGTGGTGCGGATGTAGCTCTGCGCGCCGTCGACGGCGCCGTTGCAGTTGCTCAGCCAGGCCGGCTGGGCGCAGGTGGTGAGCACGTCGGCGAACCCGGCGTCGTTCCCGCCGACCGAGATGGTGACGTAGCTCGTGCTCGCCGTCAGGGCCGAGAGCTGGGTGCCGGTGACGTCGGCGATCTTGGCGCCCGAGCAGGCCCGGAAGTTCAGGGCGTACCCCTTGGCTGAGGCGATCAGGGAGGGGTAGGCGTAGACCGAGCGCAGGCAGCTCGTGCCGTCGGCCAGGTAGCTGCGGGTTCCGGTGCCGGACGAGTAGCTGTCGCCGAGGGCGACGTACGAGGGTGCTGCGGCGCCGGCCGGAGCCGCCGAGATCACGAGTGCCGTCACCGCGGCGAACGCTGCGGTGACCAGGGCACGACGTCGGGCCATGGATCCTCCTGAACGGGTCGGAGTGTGGTGCGGCTCACAGTAGGTGCGCACGACGTCGGCCGCTCGGCGAGAGGGGGTCACACGTCCCAGGCGACCGGGTGGTTGGTGAAGACGTAGACGCGGGGGTCGCCGAGCGGGTTGAGCAGCGCCTCGGGCAGCGGGTCGAGCACGGTCTGCTCGACGACCTCGCCGCTTCGGGGGTCGAGCACGGAGAGGTGGCGCGGCAGGTCGCGCTCCATCAGCTTCACCTCGCGGGCGCCGTCGCGGTAGAGCAGCAGCAGGGTGCCGGGCACGCTGAGGCCTCGACCACCGAGTGCGCTCGTCCAGTCGGGGCGCATCTCGCCGAACGGGAGATGCCGCAGGATGCGGCCCACCAGGCCGACGTGGGTCGAGCCCTCGAAGTCCAGTGCGTCCCGCCACCCGGCGTCGGGGCACAGGAAGCCGTCGGGGTGGCCGGGCTCAGCGGCGTGAAGTCGCCACTGCCACAGGCTCGCCGCGCCGTAGCCGACGCCCATGGTGCCGCCGGCGCACAGGTTGATCCAGGCCTCGTGGCCCTGCCACCGCCCCACGGCGCGGCCCCGTTCGTGGGTGTTCTCGTAGGTCGGCTCGAGGTTGAGCACCCCCTTGGCCGGGGTGTTGCGCCACATGTCGGCGACCCGCTCGGGCAGGTGCTCCGCCTCGTGCCCGGTCTGACAGCTCTGGAAGTCCAGCCACTTCGCCCCTTGGTGCGCGCGGTTGGTGGCGTGCGGCCGGTAGTGGATGCCGGTCGGCTGACCGTAGGCGTCCCACGCCTGGACCTCCTCACCACCGGCAGCCACCTGCGGCTCCTCGCCCGACCCGTCCCCGCCCACGAGGTACACCGCGGGCCGGGCGCCGTACCGGGCCACCAGGTAGCGGCAGTAGCGCGCGTAGTCGTCGAGGGGGACGACGGTGCCGGCCACGTCGAGACCCTTCCACCCGAACCCCTGGAAGACCGGTTGGAGCACCGGCACGAGGTCGTGGGACACCAGGATGTCGACCAGCACGTCGAGTCGCCCGAAGTAGTCGGCGTTCAGCTCGCGCAGCCGGCCGGCCGGCAGGTCCTCGAAGGCCACGTCGAAGCCCTCGTCGAGGCTGCGGTCGCGCGGTCCGACGGCGTGCATGTCGGGCTGCACCGTCATCAGCAGGACGGCGTTGAACCCCTTGGCCTGCCGGTCGCGGGCGTACACCTCGACCTGCTCCGGCGTCGCCCGCCACGGCAGCGCCCAGGCGGTGTCGGCGACCATCAGGGCCGGCGTGCCGTCGGCGTGCTGCAGCTGGCGCCCCGAGGGCGACATCCTCCAGAAGCCGTGCTGGAAGGCGCGAACTCCCCTCGCGCTGTCGCCGTCGCCGGCCACGCAGACGACCGTGCCGGTGCGACCGTGCAGCCCGGGGTCGTCGACGTTCGCTCCCGACACCCAGTGCCATTCGCCCGCGTGCGGCGGCGCGAAGCGCAGGCGCCAGACGCCCCCACCGTCCCAGAAGGCCGGGCGGCGCAACAGCTCGCTGCCACAGGCGAAGTCGGCCCAGACCTCCACCGAGGGATAGGGGTCCTCATGAGCCGACCCGGCGACGAGCTCGATCTCCGCCTCGCGCCAGGGCGGGGCCTGGGCCGGCGGCGACGCCATCACCGCGTCGGCTCGGCGTGACGCAGCTCGAAGTGGTCGAAGGTGGCCACCAGGTCACGGCGGAACCCGTCGACGCAGGCCAAGCCGACCATGGTGCCGGTGAACCCGTCGACCGCTTCGTCGGACATGAACGTGGTGTCGAGCTCGCTCCCCAGCGTGGACCGGGCGGAGGGGTCGTCGGCCGGCGCCCACCAGAAGCGCACGACCCCGACGTCGAGCTCGGCACCGAGCACGATCGGCCCGGCCGGCAACGGCTGCCGGGTGTCGAGCAGCTCGGTCTTCACACCCGCCTCGACCCTGACCAGGGCGACGGCGCGCGCGCCCAGGCTCTCGCTCGCGTACACCCGGGCGTACAGGAGGTTGCGGTCGTCGTAGATGACCAACAGCCCCGCGGACTGCGAGAAGTGCTGCGGTTCGACGTCCACCCCGGCCTCGACCGTGGCCACGAAACCCTGCAACGGGGTGGCGACCACCGAGCTCTCGTGGCGCGACGTGACGGACTCGCCGCCACGCAGCCGAAGGCCCGATCCCTCGCGCCCCACCTCCAGCCAGTCCGCGGTGGCAGGCCGGTGGAAGGTCGAGAACCAACGGTCGAGCTCGGGGCCACGAAACAGGGTGTGCCGCACGGTGTCCGGGGCGGCCGCATCCGGTGTGACTCCGGTCGGCGACGGCGTCTCGAGCCGGGCCAGCGTCCCGCCGGTGCTGAGGCGCAGCCATCCGTCGTCGGACCAGTGGACCTGCTGGAGCGCGGTCTCCCGGCCGAGGGTGCACCGGTGCTCGGGGCCGATCGGGCGCGCGCACAGGTGGGCCACGTACCACTCGCCGTGCGGGGTGCTCACCAGGCAGCCGTGACCGGCCTTCTGCAGCTCGGCGTCGGGGTTGAACCGGTCGAGCTTGAGGTGGTCCGGGTCGCCCCGGCCGGGGATGTCGGCCGGGTTGCTGGTCAGGAAGGGGTTGAGGGGATCGGGTTCGTACGGTCCCTCGATGACGGGCGACCGGGCCAGGGTGACGCCGTGCGCGTACCCCGTGCCACCCTCCGCCGCCATCAGGTAGTACTGCCCGTCGTGCCGGTACAGGTGTGGGGCCTCGAGGCAGCCCCGGTTCGAGCCACCCCGGTAGATCCGGCGGGACGGCCCGACCAGGCGGCCCAGCTGCGGGTCGTACTCGTCGAGCACGATGGCCCCCGGGTGCTCGTACCCGGTGCGCGGGTCCCACTCCAGCGCCACCAGCCAGTGCCGACCGTCGTCGTCGTGGAACAGCGACGGGTCGAAGCCCACGCTGTTGAGGTACACCGGAGGGCTCCAGGGCCCCTCGATGGTCGCGGCGCTCACCACGTAGTTGTCGACGTCGAAGTAGCGCGCCGCGGTGCTGCGCACCACCGAGTAGGTCAGGTAGAACGTGCCGGTCGCGGGGTCGTGGCTCAGGTCCGGAGCCCAGACACCCTCGTGGCAGGCCAGGCCCCGCAGGTCGTGGGTGCCGGGCGCCAGGCCGTGCCCGACGAGCTCCCACCGCTGCAGGTCGCGGGAGTGGAACAGGCGGATCCCGGGTTCCCACACGAAGGTCGAGGTGGCCAGGAAGTAGTCATCCCCGGTTCGCACCACCGACGGGTCGGGGTGGAAACCGGGGATGACCGGGTTGTGGATCACGGACGACGGTTGACCGTCGACCCTCGGTGCACGTGCGTCATCCTCGCGCCAGCGACGTCGAGCCGGACCGCTTGCGCGTCAGGGCGTCGATGGTGGCCGCGAGCATGAGCACGCCGCCGGTGACCATGAACGTGATGCCGGCGGAGTAGCCGAGCAGGCCCAGGCCGTTGGTGATCATCGAGATCAGGAACGCACCGACGGTGGCCTGCATGAGGCGGCCCCGGCCACCGAAGAGGCTGACACCGCCGATCACGGCAGCACCCACACCGGACAGCACGACGTCGCGGCCGGTCGAGGACTGCACGACACCCACCTGGCTGACGGTGAACAGCCCGGCGACCACCGCCAGCACCGAACAGATGATGAACGCGGAGATGCGCACCCGGGTGACGTTGATGCCGGCCCGTCGGGCACCCTCCGGGTTGCCGCCCACGGCGTAGATGTGCAGGCCGAAGCGGGTGCGGTCGAGCACGAGCTGCCCGATCCAGAGGATGGCCAGGGCGAGGGGCACCACGATCGGCACGCCCTCGATCACGAAGACCCCGGTGGAGCGGTTCTGGTTCAGGAAGAACACGAGGAAGCCGACACCGATCACCACGGCCGCGAACTGCAGCCACAGCATGCTCAGGGGTCGCACCGGCATCTTGTACTTCTGCCGCCGCTTGCGGTCGTAGAACGAGGTGGCCAGGGAGATGGCGCAGACGACCGCGAACATCACCCACCCTGCCCAGATCGGCATGCTCTTGTTCATGATGGCCACGACGGCGGGTTCCTCGACGCGGTACGAGCCCGCGTCGCCGAGCATGACCAGCATCAGGCCTTGGAAGGCCAGGAACAGGGCCAGGGTCACGACGAACGAGGGGACCCCGATCCTGGCGACGAAGAAGCCGATGCTCGAGCCGATCAGGACCCCCGCGAGCAGGGCGATGACGAGGCACACGATCCAGTTCCAGTGCTGGTCGTTGAGCAGCCTGATGAAGATCGCCATGCCGACGCCGCCGGTGATGCCTGCGGACAGGTCGATCTCGGCCATGATCAGCAGGAAGGTCAGGGCGATCGCGAGGATCATCAGCGACGCCGTCTGGGTGAGCAGGTTCGCGATGTTCTTGTTCGTCAGGAAGAACTCGCTGAGGAACGAGAACAGCACCCCGAGCACCAGGGTGCCCGCCAGGGCCGGCAGCATGCCCATCTCGCCGGAACGGACCCGACTGAGGTAGTTCTGGAACTGTTCGCTCAGGCTGCCCTCGTGTCCGGTCGCGATCGCCTGGACGGCTGCCGCGGCGGCCTCGGGGTTGTCATCAGTGCGGATGTCGGTCATGTCAGACGCCTTCCACTACTGCCGGGTCCTTGATCTTGCTTCCGGTGATCCAGCCCACCACCTCGTCGTAGGTGGTGTTCTTCGTCTCGAGCTGCGCCACCATCGTCCCGAGGTACAGCACGTTGATGTAGTCGGCCACCTCGAAGACGTCGGCGAGGTTGTGGCTGATGATGAGCACCGCGGTGCCGGAGTCCGCCAGCCGGCGGACGAGGGCCAGCACCTGCTCGGTCTGCGCCACACCCAGGGCCGCGGTGGGCTCGTCGAGGATGACGACCTTGGCCTCCTGCAGCACCGCTCGGGCGATCGCCACGGTCTGGCGCTGGCCACCGGAGAGCGAGGAGACCTTCTGACGCACCGACTTCAGGGTGCGCACCGACAGCGACTGCAGCGTCCTGGCGGCGGCTCCCTCCATGTCCGGCTGGTCGAGCATGCCGTGGGCGGTGCGCTCCCGGCCGAGGAACATGTTGTTGACGATGTCGAGGTTCTCGCAGAGGGCGAGGTCCTGGTAGACCACCTCGATCCCGAGACCCGACGCGTCGTGCGGGGTGCCGATGCTGACCGGGTTCCCCTCGAACCGGACCTGCCCGTCGTCATAGGGCTGGGCCCCGGACAGGCCCTTGATCAGGGTGGACTTGCCCGCCCCGTTGTCCCCGACGAGGGCGGAGACCTTTCCCGGATGGACCGACATGGTCACGCCCTTGAGGACGTCGACGGGGCCGAAGCTCTTGCGGATGTCTTCGAGTTCGATCAGTGCACTCATCGCCACTCCTGCGGCTGTAGGTCGTGCTGGCCACACGCCCGGCGACGCACTCGGTGTCGAGGACACCACGACAGTCGACGGTGACGTGCCTGAGGTCTTTCAGGTGACAAGTGTCGACCGTGGGGCGGCCGGTTGGGAATCCCTCCCGGCCACCCCACGGTCGACGTGTCACATCGGTGAGCTGAACCGTGTCTCGGTTACTTGATGCCAGCCGCGGTGCAGGCTGCGGCGACGTCGCCGGTGCACACGTCGGAGACCTTCGCGTTGCCGTCGTCGAACACGGTCTGCATGTTCTCCGTGGTGACCACGACCGGGGTCATGGCGAGGAACGGAACACCGTCGTCGGTCTTCTTGTCCACCGTCGGCTTCTCACCGTTGGCCAGCTTCTGGGCCAGGTCGACGGATGCCTGGGCCTCGAGCTGGAAGGGCTTGTAGACCGTGGCGAACTGCTTGCCCAGCAGGATGTTCTGCAGGCCGACGGGCGAGGCGTCCTGGCCGCTGACCGGCACCTTGAGGCCGTTCTTGTCGAGGACCTGGATGACGGCCCCGGCGTTGATGTCGTTGGCGACCCAGACGGCGTCGACCTTGCCGCCGGTGGAGGTGAGGGCCTGCTCGAAGTTCACGGCGGTCTTCGGGCCGTCCCAGACGCCCGGCGGCTCGGCGGCCGGCTTGATCCCGGCCGCGCTCATGACGCTGGCCGCGCCGTCGTGGAACTGCTTGGCGTTGCCGTCGGTCGGGTCTCCACCCATGTAGATGACCTTGGCCGTCTTGGGGTCCTTGCCTTCCTTCTTGAGGCCGTCGACGACCATCTGGCCCTCGAGCTCCCCGACGTGGAAGTTGTCGAAGGAAACATAGTAGTCGGCACCCTTGATCGGGCGGTCGTAGGCGATGACCGGGATGCCCTGCGCGTGCGCCTTGTCCATGACCTGGGCGCCGGCGCCGTTCAGGTCGACCAGGAGCATGACCGAGCAGCCCTTGGTGAGCTGCTGGTCGGCGAGGGTCGCGTACTTGCCGGTGTCGTTCAGCGCGTTCTGGATGTCGGTCTCGAAGCCGATCTTCTTGAACGAGGACTCGAGCGCGGGCCGGTCGCCGTTCTCCCAACGACTGGACGAGTCCGCGTCGGGCAGCATGACGCAGGCGCGCTTGGCGGCTGCCGCCGCCGAAGAAGACCCTGAGCTACCGCTGGTCGAGTCGTCACTGCCGCAGCCCGCGAGCGTGATGATGCCCGCTGCCGCGACGAACGCGACCGTGGCCGTTCTTTTGAACGTCATTGTCCAAAACTCCCTCTGAAAGAGTGGCGGCAAGGCGGCCCGGGAGGGTCACCCGCCTGTCGATGCCCGAAGGCTACAAGCGTGCGACGTTGCACTGTCAAGCGGTTGTGACCATATTGTTGTCAACGTCCACATAGGGGTCGAGCAGCCTGAATGACGGGTGCGAGGTGCCTGTACGGATGCGGCGAGGTACCTGAGTCAGCCAGGCGTAAGACCGACATGAGGAGCGACTGATGAAGTTCAACGACGGGTACTGGCTGCTCCGGCAGGGGGTCACCGCGACCTACGCCAAGGAGGCCTTCGCGGTCGAGACGTCGGACTCGACCGTGTCGGTCGCCGCCCTGAGTCGGCCCGTCGAACACCGCGGCTCGCACCTCAACACCCCCACGGTCACCGTCGACCTGTCGTCCCCGGCACGGGACGTCGTCGCGGTCCGCGCCTCGCGACGGGTGCGCACGACCCCGCCGGAGCCCGACTTCGAGCTGCACACCACGAGCTCCGAGGTCGCGGTGGAGTCCGCCGACGGTCGGGTCTCGCTCAGCAGCGGCGACCTGACCGCGCGGCTGACCGTCGACGGCCCCTTCGGACTCGAGTTCCACGCAAGCGGACGGACGCTCGCGACCGCGGGCCCCACCGGCCTGGGTTCGATGCAGGTGGTCGACGACCCGAGCGCCCCGGGGACGGCCCACATGATGCAGCGCCTCACGCTGCCGGTGGGCACCAACGTGTACGGCCTGGGCGAGCGCTTCGGCCCCTTCGTGAAGAACGGGCAGTCGGTCGACAGCTGGAACCAGGACGGCGGGACGGCCAGCGAGCAGGCCTACAAGTCGCTGCCGTTCCTCGTGACCGACGCCGGCTTCGGCATCTTCGTGAACAGCCCGGGCCGGGTCTCCTTCGAGGTGTGCTCGGAGGTCGTCTCGGCGCTGCAGTTCTCGGTGCCGGGCGACGAGCTCGAGTACCTCGTCATCCACGGCCCCTCGCCCCGAGCGATCGTGGAGCGGTACACGGCGCTGACGGGGCGCCCCGCGCTCCCGCCGCGCTGGTCGTTCGGCCTGTGGCTGTCGACCTCGTTCCTCACCGACTACGACGAGGCGACGGTCACGCACTTCGTCGACGGCATGCAGGAGCGGCAGATCCCGTTGAGCGTCATCCACTACGACTGCTACTGGATGAAGCCGCTCCAGTGGTGTGACTTCGAGTGGGACCGCGACGCCTTCCCCGACCCCGAGGGGATGCTGCAGCGGATGGGCGACAAGGGCCTGCGCCGCAGCGTGTGGATCAACCCCTACCTCGGCCAACGGTCGCCGCTGTTCGTGGAGGCGGCCCGGGCCGGCTACCTCCTGCGCCGGCCGGACGGCTCGGTGTGGCAGACCGACCAGTGGGTCGCCGGCATGGGCATGGTCGACTTCACCAACCCGGCTGCGCGCGACTGGTTCGCGGGCAAGGTGCGCGCCCTGCTCGACTCCGGGGTCGACGCCATCAAGACCGACTTCGGCGAGCGGGTGCCTGTCGACGTGGTGTGGCACGACGGCTCCGACCCGGCCCTGATGCACAACTACTACACGCTCCTGTACAACCGGACGGTGTTCGACGAGGTCCGCCGGGCACGTGGGGACGGCGAGGCCGTGCTGTTCGCCCGGTCGGCCACGGTCGGCGGCCAGCAGTACCCGGTGCACTGGGGCGGCGACTGCGAGTCGAGCTACCAGTCGATGGCCGAGTCCCTGCGCGGTGGGCTCTCGCTCGGCCTGGCCGGGTTCGGCTTCTGGAGCCACGACATCGGCGGGTTCGAGGGCACGCCGTCCGCGGCCCTGTTCAAGCGGTGGACCGCCTTCGGCCTGCTGTCCTCCCACTCCAGGCTGCACGGGTCGGAGTCCTACCGGGTGCCGTGGGCGTTCGACGACGAGGCCGTCGACGTCACCCGCGAGTTCGCGGAGCTGAAGAACCGGCTGATGCCGTACCTGTGGGGCTGCGCCGTCGAGGCGCACCGGGTCGGTGTCCCGGTCATGCGCGCGATGCTGCTGGAGTTCCCCGACGACCGCACCTGCAGCCAGCTCGACCGGCAGTACATGCTCGGGCCGAACCTGCTCGTCGCCCCCGTCTTCGACGACGACGGTGACGTCGAGTTCTACGTCCCGCGTGGCCGCTGGGTGGGGCTGCTCGACGGCCAGGTCGTCGAGGGCCCCGGGTGGGTCCGTCAGCGGCACGACGTCCACTCCCTGCCGCTGCTCGTGCGTCCCGGTGCGGTCATCGCGGTGGGCAACCGCTCGGACCGGCCCGACTACGACGACACCGTCGCGCCGACCTTCGAGGTCTTCGACCTCGCCGACGGCACGTCGTCGACCACGCACCTGTACGACGACCAGGGTCGCGAGCGGGTGTCGGTCCAGGTGTCGCGCAACGGGAACCGGGTCGAGGCCGAGGTCGTGGCCGGCCTCGACCACCTCTCCGACGGCTGGAGCCTCACCTGGGCGACGGGGCCCTACGGCAACCGCACCGGACCCACGGCCCGAGCGGCAGCCGGTGCGGGGACCCTGCGGCTCGACCTCGACCAGGCCTGACCGCCGTCCGCGCAGGATTGCTCTGCGCTCCGGTTCCCAAAGTTGTCTGCCGCAACATACACTCGGCTCGCAATCGGCAGAGTCGCCGAATCGGCATGGTGGAGAGACGACGTGACCAGCAGCGCACTCGGACGGACCAGGACCAACGTCCCTCCTCGGGGCACGCTGCGCCCGGAAGAGCTCAAGCGCAACAACATGGGGCGACTGCTGACGCGGGTGCACCTGCGGGGCCCGACGTCGCGCGCCACGCTCACCCGCGACCTGGGGCTGAACCGCAGCACGATCGGTGACCTGACCACCTCGCTGGTCGACCTCGGCCTGGTCAGCGAGTCCGGCACGGTCAGCGCTCGCGGCAACGGCCGCCCCAGCTACCTCGTGCAGCCGCGCGACGACGTCACCGTCATCGCCGTCAACCTCGGCGTCGACCGGAACACGGTGGCCAGCATCGGCCTCGGTGGCGAGGTGCTGTCCCGCCGGGAGCGCCCGCACCACCGCGGCGAGCACGACATGCTGCGCGTCGTCGAGTCCCTCGCCCAGATGATCCAGGACGCGCTGCGGGAGGAGGGTGGCCGGCGCTGCGTCGGCATCGGGGTGGCCGTGCCGGGGGCCGTGGCCCTGCGCGACGGCAGCGTCACGTTCGCGCCCAACCTCGGGTGGGTGGACGAGCCGTTCTCCGAGGCGCTGTCCTCCCAGCTGGGCCTGCCCGTGGTGTGCGACAACGACGCCAACCTCGGGGCCCGGGCCGAGCACCTGCGCGGGGTGGCGGTGGGACGCGACGACATCGCCTTCCTGTCCGGCAGCGTCGGCGTCGGTGGCGGCTTCATCGTCGGTGGCCAGCCACTGACCGGTTCGCGCGGCTTCGCCGGCGAGATCGGCCACCTGTCGGTGACCGCCGACGGGCCGCCCTGCCGCTGCGGGAGCACGGGGTGCTGGGAGACCAAGATCAGCGAGAACCGGCTGCTCACCCTCGCGGGTCGGCTGCCCGGTGGGGGACCGGAGGCCGTCCAGGAGGTGATCGGTTCGGCCGCAGGCGGTGAGGCGCAGGCGTCCCTGGCGCTCGACGACATCGGCGGCTGGATCGCGGTCGGACTGCGGGCGGTCATCAACATCTTCAACCCGCAGATGGTCGTCTTCGGGGACTCGCTCGCGCTGATCTGGCAGGCCCGTTCGGCGCAGATCAGCGCCCTGCTGGGCCAGCTTCCCCTCGTCGAGCCGAGCGACCACGTCGAGCTCGTCGCCTCCAGGTTCGGGCTCGACGCACCGCTCATCGGTGCGGCCGAGCTGGCCTTCACGGGCCTGCTGGCCGACCCTGCGAGCATCGCGCCCTGACGGCACCAACCCGCTGACCCACGACGAAGGGATGAGCAGATGCGTTTCGGTCTCGTAGGGCCAGGCCCGACGACGGGAGCGGCCCGATGACACCGCTGCGCGTGCTCTTCCTGGGCGGCACGGGCACCATCAGCTCCGCGTGCTCCAGGCGGGCGGTCGAGCACGGCCTCGACCTGACCGTGCTGAACCGGGGCACGACGTCCAGCCGCAGCCTTCCGCCCGAGGCGCGCCGCCTCACGGCCGACGTGGACGACCCGTCATCGCTCGGCGACGCGATCGGCGACCAGGACTTCGACGTGGTCGTCGACTGGCTCGCGTTCACCCCCGACCAGGTGCAGGCTCGCACAGACCTCTTCCGCGGGCGCGTGGGTCAGTACGTCTTCATCAGCTCGGCCTCGGCGTACCAGACCCCTGCCGCTCGCCTGCCGATCACGGAGTCGACCCCGCTGCGGAACCCGTACTGGGCGTACTCGCGCGGCAAGATCGCCTGCGAGGACCTGCTCACGTCGCTGTACCGCGAGGAGGGGTACCCGATGACCGTCGTGCGCCCCTCGCACACCTACGACGGGACCCACGTCCCGCTCGAGGGCGGGTGGACGGCGGTGGACCGGATGCGGCGCGGGGAGCCGGTCGTCGTCCACGGCGACGGGACCTCGTTGTGGACCCTGACCCACCACACGGACTTCGCGCGCGACTTCGTCCACCTGCTCGGCAACCCGCGGACCCTGGGCGAGGCCTTCCACATCACCTCCGACGACGTGCTCACCTGGGACCAGATCGCCCGAGCGCTCGGCGCCGCAGCGGGAGCGGACCCCCACCTCGTGCACGTCCCGTCGGACGCCATCGCCGCGGTCGACCCCGACTGGGGCGCAGCGCTTCTCGGCGACAAGGCGCACTCCACGGTCTTCGACAACAGCAAGATCCGCAGCCTCGTCCCGGAACGGGTCACGCCCATCCGCTTCGAGGAGGGTGCCCGCGAGATCGTGGCCTGGCACGATGCCGACCCCAGCCGCCGCAGGGTGGACGCCCGGGTCGACGGCCTGATGTCCCGGCTCGCCGACCGCTTCTCGACGTGAGGCTCAGGCCGGCTGCGTCCGAACCCAAGGTGCCGGGTGGGCCAGCACGGTGGAGAGCTCGAGCATTGCTGCGCCGGTGGCGCCCGGCGCCGAGTCGGCCTGTGCCGCAACGATGGTGGGGGTCACCCAGCGCGCCGACAGGGTGCGGCCGCGCAGGTGCCGCTCGAGGTCCGGGCGCAGGAGGTCGGCGATCTGACCGAGGTGGCCACCGAGCACGACTGCGGGGATGTCGAGCACGTTGATGACGCCGGCGAGCGCGACGCCCAGCGCCCACGCAGCCCGGGCGACGGCATCGCGGGCACGCTCGTCGCCGGAGCGGGCCGCCTGCACGAGGTCGGCCGGAGCGGACGACGCCGCCAGCCCGGCCGCGGAGAGGATGGCGTCCTTGCCGGCATACCGCTCGAGGCACCCCGTGGAGCCACACCGGCAGGCAGGCCCGTCGGGGTCGACACTGACGTGGCCGATCTCGCCGGCCCACCCGTGGCGCCCGGCCATGCCCCTGCCGTCGACGACGACCGCCCCGCCGATGCCGATCTCACCCGAGAGGTAGATGAAGTCGCTGAGGTCGCTCGGCCGGCCCGGAACGGACTCCGCCACCGTGCGGGCCGCGAGGTCGGCCTCGTTGCCGATGCGGGGAACCAGTCCGGCCATCGCCCCCGGGTCCAGGGCCGCGGTGGGGTACAGGTCCGACCACCCGAGGTTAGGGGCCAGCAGCAGGTGGGCCGCCTTGGCCGACACCACCCCGGGCAGTGCCAGCCCGGCGCCGACCAGCCGGGTGTGCGCCGGGACCTCGGCGAGCACCTCCGCGCTCAGCAGGCTGAGCGCGGCCAGGGTGGCCTGCGGGTCGGAGCCGACGAACGAGTCCTGGACGACCCGGCCCGCCACGATCCGTCCGCGCAGGTCGACGACCCGTGCTGCGATGAAGCCCGCATCGACCTGCAGGCCGAGCGCGGCCAGTCCGGCCCCGGCGACCAGCGGTGTCGCGGGGCGGCCCCGGCCCGTCACCGTCGTGGGCTGCAGCTCGTCGAGCACCCCGGCGGCCACCAGCTCGTCGACGAGCCGGGAGACCGTGGAGCGGGTCATCGAGGTGCGGGAGGCCAGGCCGGCGCGCGAGAGCGGGACGGGCGATCCGCACACCGTGCGCGCCACGAGGCTCAGGTTGCTCTCCCGCAGGGACGACTGCCGCACGCCGTTCGCGGGCGCCGCGTCACGGCGCGGGGTCCGCGCGTAGCTCGGCAGCTCGGTCGAGGTCACCCCTTGACGATAACCCCATCCGCGGTGATATGTTTCATCAAACAACAAATTCGACGAAGGAGTCGCCATGGTCCGCCAGCCCACCCCCGAGGACAGGTTCTCGTTCGGTCTGTGGACCGTCGGCTGGACCGGCACCGACCCGTTCGGCGGGCCGAGCCGCCCGGCCCTGGAGCCCTGGGTCTACGCCGACAAGCTCGCCGAGATCGGTGCGTGGGGCGTGACCTTCCACGACAACGACGTCTTCCCGTTCGACGCCGACGAGGCGACCAAGGACCGGATCGTCAAGCGCTTCCGGGGCGCCACCGACAGCGCCGGCCTGGTCATCGAGATGGTCACCACCAACACCTTCAGCCACCCGGTGTTCAAGGACGGCGGGCTGACCTCCAACGACCGCGGGGTGCGCCGGTTCGGGCTGCGCAAGGTGCTGCGCGCCGTCGACCTGGCCGCCGACCTCGGTGCGTCGACCTTCGTCATGTGGGGCGGGCGCGAGGGCAGCGAGTACGACGGCTCCAAGGACGTCTACGCCGTGATGGAGCGCTACAAGGAGGGTCTCGACACCGTCGCCGGCTACATCAAGTCGCAGGGCTACGACCTCAAGATCGCGTTGGAGCCCAAGCCGAACGAGCCCCGTGGCGACATCTTCCTGCCGACCGCCGGGCACGCCCTGGCCCTGATCGCCGAGCTCGAGCACGGCGACATCGTCGGGCTCAACCCCGAGACCGGGCACGAGCAGATGGCCAACCTCAACTACACCCACGCCCTGGGCCAGGCGCTGTGGAGCGGCAAGCTGTTCCACATCGACCTCAACGGCCAGCGCGGCCTGAAGTACGACCAGGACCTCGTCTTCGGCCACGGTGACCTCATCTCGGCCTTCTTCACCGTCGACCTGGTCGAGAACGGCTTCCCGGGCTACCCCGACGGCCCCCGCTACACCGGCCCGCGGCACTTCGACTACAAGCCCTCGCGCACCGAGCACATGGAGGGCGTGTGGGAGTCGGCCAAGGCCTGCATGTCGACCTACATCGCGCTCGCCGAGAAGGCCAAGGCGTTCCGGGCCGACCCGCGCGTGCAGGACGCGATGGAGTACGCCGGCGTGCTCGACCTCGCCACGCCCACCCTGGATGCCGGGGAGTCGGTCGCGGACTTCCTCGCCGCCGACGACGGGTTCGACCCCGACAAGGCCGGAGAGCGCGACTTCGGTTTCGTGCGCCTGCAGCAGCTCGCCATCGAGCACCTCGTCGGCTGAGCCGGTGACCGCGATCGCGCGCGTCGGCGCGGGCCTGCCGTGACCGTTCGCTTCGGCGCGGCCTACTACGCCGAGTACCACCGCGACGACGTGGAGGCCGACCTCGACCTGATGGCCGAGGCCGGCTTCACCGTCATCCGGGTCGGGGAGTCGGTGTGGTCGACGTGGGAGCCGGAGGAGGGCGTCTTCGACCTCGACTGGCTGACACCGGTGCTGGACGGCGCCCACCGCCGCGGCATCGGCGTCATCCTGGGCACCCCGACGTACGCGGTGCCGATGTGGCTGACCCGGCTTTACCCGGAGATCGCCGGGGAGACGGCCGACCGGCACCGGGTCGGCTGGGGCGGCCGCCAGGAGATGGACTTCACCCACGCCGCCTACCGCTTCCACGCGGAACGGGTCATCCGCCAGGTCGTGGGCCGCCACGGAGACCACCCGGCCGTGATCGGGTTCCAGGTCGACAACGAACCCGGCCTGCGCCTGCTCCACAACCACGACGTGTTCCAGCGGTTCACCGACTGGCTGCGCCGCCGGTACGGGACGGTCGAGCGGCTGAACCAGGAGTGGGGGCTCGTCTACTGGTCGCACCGCCTCTCGCGGTGGGACGACCTCTGGCAGCCGGAGGGCAACGTCCAGCCGCAGTACGACCTGGCCTGGCGTCGCTTCCAGGCCGAGCTCGTCACCGACTTCATCGGCTGGCAGGCCGACCTCGTCCGCGAGATCACCGGCGGGCGCGGCTTCGTCACCACGTGCATCTCCTACGAGCAGCCCGGGGTCGACGACGAGAAGCTCAGCGCGCGCCTCGACGTCGCCAGTGGCAACGCCTACTACGAGATGGCCGACTCCCTGCGCCACCCGAGCGACCTGCCCCGCTCCACCGGTCCGATGGGGTGGGTCGTCCGTGGGCCCTGGGCCGTGGCCAACCTCGCAGACCTCATGTACTCCTCGAAGCAGGCGCCGTTCCTGGTGACCGAGACCAACGCCGGCTCGATCGGGTTCTCCGCGACGAACCAGTCCCCGTACGACGGGCAGTGGCGTCAGATGGCCTGGCTGCTCGTGGCGCGCGGCGCCCGGATGGTCGAGTACTGGCACTGGCACACGCTCCCCTTCGGTGCGGAGGCGCACTGGGGTGGAGTGTTGCCGCACAGCGGGATTCCCGGCCGGGCGTACCGCGAGATCGCCCGGATCGGCGCCGAGCTGGGCACGGTCGGCGACGCCTTCGCCGACGCGACGCCCGACCACGACGTCGCGGTGCTCTACGACTCCGACAGCAAGTTCGCCCTATCGACCCAGGGGCCGGTGACCGGCGAGGGGATGGGGCAGTTCAACATCGACCCGGACTCCTACCGGCACGTCATGGCCGCCTTCTCCCGGGGCATCTTCGACGCCAAGCGCCAGCAGCGGCTGGTCCGCCGTGCACAGCTGCACGACGTGGTGCCCGACCGCTTCCCCGTGCTCGTCGTGCCCGCCCTCTTCACCGCGACCCACGACGACCTCGACCGCCTCGCCGGCTACGCGCGGGCCGGTGGCCACCTCGTGCTCGGGCCACGCACCGGCTACGGCGACGCCGAGGGGCTGGTGCGCCCCGAACGGGCACCGGCCCGCCTCGCCGAGGCCGCCGGCACCTGGTTCGAGGAGACCTCGTCGCTGGAGGCGCCCGTCCCGGTCACGGGACGGCTCTCCGGTGCCGGCACGACCTTCGCGGAGGGGCTCGTGCTCGACGGCGCCGAGGCGCTGGCGACCTACGAGCACCCGCACCTGGGTCGGTGGGCCGCCGTCACCACCCGGCCGGTCGGCGCCGGCCGGATCACGGTGGTCGGGACGGTCCCGGACCAGGAGCTCGCTGCCGCTCTCGTGCGCTGGCTCGCGCCGTCCCCCGTGAGCGGCTGGACGACCGATGCCTCGGTCACGGTGGCCAGCAGCAGCACCGCGGCCGGTCGCCTCCACGTGGTGCACAACTGGGGCTGGGCACCGGCCGCTGCGACGCCGGACACCGAGGTCACCGACCTCCTCACCGGCGACCGCTACGGGCGCGGCGAGAGCCTGCCGCTCGGGCCGTGGGACGTCCGCGTCGTCTCGAGCACCGCATAGCATCACGGGGTGGCCCCGACCGATCCCTCGCGCTGCTCAGTCGCGTCGCTGCTGCGTGGTGACCCGCAGGCCGGCACCGCCCCGGTCGCGTCCCGCTGGCTGCTGGTCGAGCACCAGGGCCCCTGGGCCAAGAAGCCGATGGACACCGAGCCGCTGGCCGGCCCGGTCGGGGCCGAGGTCGACGCCCGCGCCGCGTCGTTCGGGGGCAAGGTGCTGCTCGTGCGCCGGCCCGGCCGTCGCGCGCCCGGTGCGGAGGAGCGGCACTGGTTCGCCGTCGACACGGTGCGTCGCACCTGGGTTCGCGGTACCTGGCGCACCCAGGCCGACCTGCTCGACGCGGCCCGCGCCCTCGGAACCGCCCTGACGGCCAGCCAGGAGGATGCCGAGCCGATGGTGCTCGTGTGCACCCACGGCGTGCGCGACACGTGCTGCGCGGTGCGCGGCCGGCCGATCGTCACCACCCTGGCCCGGGCGCTGCCCGACCAGGTCTGGGAGTGCACCCACCTGGGCGGGCACCGCTTCGCGGGCACGCTGCTGTCGCTGCCCGACGGTGCCTGCTTCGGCCGGCTCGACCCGGTCAGCGCGGTGGAGGTCGTGCGCGCGCACCTGCAGGGGCGAAGCGACCCCGCGCACCTGCGGGGGACCACCCGGTGGGAGCCGGCCGTGCAGGCCGCCCTCGTCGCGGCGCTCGAGGTGAGCGGCCCGGCATCCGCCGACGACGCGGTGCCGGGTGTGGTCGACGTCGACGGTGACCGCACCACGGTCGAGGTGCTCGGCAGCGGGGCGCTGCCCGAGCGGCTCGTCGTCGACGTGGTCACCGAGCCGTTGCCGGATGCCGCGCTCAGCTGTGGTGACCGGCCCAAGGCGCACGTCGCCCAGCGGGCCACCGTGCGCCCGTAGGTTCCGCGGCGGGCCCCGCGGTGGCAGCATGCGGGGATGAGCGCGACGCAGCGGTACCGCGAGGCACGTGACCAGCTGATCTCCCTGCGAGGCCGCCACGAGGAGGCGCTCGAGCTGTTCGAGTGGCCCGACGTCGGCGACGAGTTCAACTGGGGCGTCGACTGGTTCGACGCCATCGCCCGCGGGAACGACGAGCTCGCTCTCGTGGTGGTGGCCGAGGACGGCTCCAGCGAGGAGATCAGCTTCGACGCGATGGCCGCGCGCTCGGACCGGGTCGGCCGCTGGCTGCTCGGCCTCGGGGTCGGCCGGGGCGACCCGGTGCTGCTCATGCTCGGCAACCAGGTCGAGCTGTGGGACGTCATGCTCGCGGTGATGAAGATCGGCGCGGTCATCGTGCCGACCGCCACGGCTGCCGGGGCCGCCGACCTCGCGGACCGGGTGGCCCGCAGCGGGGCCCGGGCCGTCGTCACCACCCCCGACCAGACCGCGAAGTTCGCCGAGCTGGATGCCGGCCTCGTGCGGGTCAGCGTGGGCCCCGCCGACGGCTGGGCCGACCTGCACGACGCGTACGCCGTCGACGTCGAGCCGTTGCCGCACCCGGGCACCGCACCGGCTGACCCGCTCCTCCTCTACTTCACCTCCGGCACCACCGCGCGGCCCAAGCTCGTCGAGCACACCCAGGTGTCGTACCCCGTCGGCCACCTCTCGACCGCCTACTGGCTCGGCCTGCGCCCCGGCGACCGGCACCTCAACCTCTCCAGCCCCGGGTGGGCCAAGCACGCGTGGTCGTGCTTCTTCGCCCCGTGGATCACGGAGTCGACGATCGTGGTGCTGTCGTACGCCCGGTTCGACGCCGGGCTGCTGCTCGACGTGCTGCGTAGCACCGAGGTCACCAGCTTCTGCGCCCCGCCGACGGTGTGGCGGATGCTGATCAACGCCGACCTGTCCGGGGGCCCCGGGGTGCTGCGCGAGGTGGTCGGCGCCGGCGAGCCGCTCAACCCCGAGGTCATCGAGCAGGTGCGGCGCGCGTGGGGCCTCGACCTGCGTGACGGGTACGGCCAGACCGAGATGACGGCCGCGGTCGGCAACACCCCCGGGTCACCGCTGAAGCCCGGGTCGATGGGCCGCCCGCTGCCCGGGGTGCCGGTCGTGCTCGTCGACCCGCTGAGCGGCGTCCGCGTCGACGGCCCGGGGGAGGGCGAGCTCTGCCTCGACCTCGCCGCCCACCCGCTGCCCCTGATGACCGGCTACCAGGGCGACAGCGCCCGCAACGACGAGGCGATGGCCGGCGGCTGGTACCACACCGGTGACGTCGCCACCCGCGACGAGCAGGGCTGGATCACCTACGTCGGGCGCACCGACGACGTGTTCAAGGCCAGTGACTACAAGATCAGCCCGTTCGAGGTCGAGTCGGTGCTCATCGAGCACCCCGCCGTCGCCGAGGCCGCGGTGGTGCCCGCCCCGGATGCCGTGCGCCTGGCGGTGCCCAAGGCGTACGTCGTGCTCGCGCCGGGCCACGAGCCGACGGAGGACACCGCGCGCTCGATCCTGAAGTACGCGAGAGAGAACCTGCAGCCCTGGCAACGCGTGCGCCGCCTGGAGTTCTCCGAGCTGCCGAAGACGATCTCCGGCAAGATCCGCCGGGTCGAGCTGCGGGCTCGCGAGGAGGACCTCGCCGGCGGGGACGGCGCCCCGGAGGGCACCGAGTGGCGCGACGACATGTTCCCCGACCTGAAGTCCTGAGCCCGTTCCGCGAAGTCAGGAGCACTTCGCCCGCACACCATCCTGACTGCACCGAAGTGCTCCTGACTTCGCGTGGGCACGTCAGGGGGATGCGGGTGCGCTCGCCCCCGTCGTGGCCGCCGGGACCGCGGTGGTCGTCAGCGGGCTGTCGACCGAGCAGGTGCGCGCCGGGTCGGCCTGGCGCCCGTCGACCCGGCGCCCGTTGACGAGCGACACGTCGTCGTAGGCCGGTCGGCCCTCGATGACGTCGCGGAACCGGTAGCGGGTGAGCGACGCGAGCCGGCAGTCGGTGCCGAAGGTGAGCACGTCGAAGGCGGACGGCTGCCCGATCAGCTCCTCACCACCGCTGTCGGCGAGGAAGTGGGTGAACGGGCCGCCGCCGGTGAACGTGCCGGCCTGCACCCGGTTGCCCTCGAGGTCGACCGAGTGCATGTGCCCGTTGACGAGCACCCCGCCGGCGAGGCCCTCCACCGACCACGGCTCGTGGCCGACGACGAGGTCGGCCTCGGGCCGGCCGGCGTACGCCGCGGTGAACGTCTCCCGGGCCGGCGCCTGCTTGGCGGGTGACCCGGTGCCGGAGTCGCCGAACCAGCGCGGGTCGTTGAAGCCGGTGATCCGCACGCCGTGCACGGTGACCTCGGTGTAGTCGCCGGCGCCGTCCTGGAGCAGCGTGACGTTCGGGATCCGGGCGAGGCGGTCGAGCAGCGCGGTGTCGGTCGGGCTGTTGGCGTCGTGGTTGCCCCGCACGAAGAGGTAGGGCACCCCGACCGAGGCGATGCCGGTGAACAGGCCGGTGGCCTGGGCCTCCTCGACCGTGCCGAAGTTGACGAGGTCGCCGGCGTCGACGACCACGTCGACCCCCTCCTCCTGCACGATCGTGCGCATCAGGTCGTACTGGTTGCCGGCGTGGATGTCGCTGACGAGCAGCACGCGCAGCGAGGTCTCGCTCTGCAGCGGGGCCGCGTCGTACTTCTGCTGCAGGGCCGTCGACAGGGCGATGAGGTTGCGCAGGTAGGGGGCCACCTGGGTGGCTCGCGTCTCGACGTCGCTGAGGATGCCCTGGTTGCGCTGCAGGGTGCCGAGCACCCCGGTCGAGGTGAACGTCTCCTGCCGACCGGGCTGGTACGTCGTGTAGAGCGCGAGGCCGGTGAGCGCCGTCGACGCGAGCCACCCGACGACCCCCGCCACCACCAGCGCGGCCGGCGGCCGCCGCCGGCGGAGCACGGCGTACCCGCCGAGCACCGCGGCGACCACCGCGCCCGCGCCCAGGGCGAAGCGCAGCATCACGGCCTGGGCGACGTCGCGGATCGCCGCGCTCAGCTCCTCGGGGCCGGGGCGCAGGCTGGCGAGGCTCACCCCGGGGCGCGAGAGCACCTCGGCGATGTTGGCCTTGACCTGCGGCACCGCCCGGATACCGGGGGCGATGCCCTGGAACTCCAGGCGCAGGTCGCCGAAGGCCGTGGTCGCGACGAGCTCACCGGTACGCAGCGGGTTCGGGTCGAGCGCCACGCTCGCCTGGTAGTGGCGGGTCTGCGCGGTGGCGGGGGCGACGGCCGTCGCCGAGGTGCCGGCGACCCCGCAGGCGAGGACCAGCCCGACGGCGCCCAGCACGTGAAGCAGACGCTGCGAGCCGACCCGGTGCCCGGCCCACCACCACGTGCTGACCGCGGTGACGAGGGGCCACGCCACGGTGAGGAAGGCGACCACGCGCTCGTGCACGCCGAACCCGATGCCGCTGAACCCGATGCCGCCGAGGTCGATCCCGAGGGAGGCGACCGCCAGCGCCAGCACCCCGGCCGCCGGCCGGGCCACCCGCCGCTCCAGGGCCAGGGGCCCCCGGGGACGCGCGGCGAACCACGGCCACACGGCGAGCAGCGCGAACGACAGCGTCGCGACGGCCGTGTGCACCGCCGAGGAGCCGGTCCGCGAGGGGAGGGGGAAGGCCGCGACGGCGAGGGTGGCCACGCCGCCCGCGGCAAGGAGGACCCGCCCGGGTCGCCTGGCCGGTACCAGGGCCCACGCCGTCACCAGGTGGGCCAGCCCGGTCAGCACGAGCGCGGTCGTCATGATCCATCGGTGCGGGGTCGCCGAGGCCGCCAGCGCGCTGATCGACTCGGCGCGGGCGTCGAAGCCACCGGACTGGACAGCGGCGGCCCAGGTCCAGCCGCCGACCAGGGCGAGCACCGCGACGGTCGCGCTCAGGACTGCCGTGCGCGGCCGCCCGACCGGGTCCACACCGGCTGCCCGCGGACCCGGGGTGGGGGCCGGCGACGTGGTCGACGGCGCGCTCGTGGGCTCGGGCATGCGCACCACCCTAGGTCGGGTGCCTGCACCACCGGCCCGGGTGGCGGCAGGTTCGCGGTCACCGTGCCGGCGCCCACCCTCTCCTCGCGGAAGGTGCCGCACACGGCATCCGGGTCATCGCCCGGACGAGAGGGTCGTGGCCCTGCGGTTCAGGCCGGCGACGGGCACGGGGACGAGCAACGGCTGCGATCGGCCGGGGCGAGCCGGCGTGACGCGGGGGCGTGCGCCCGCGACTGGGCCGCGCCGACGGCTGCCCACCCACCACCCGAGCAGCGCCAGGCCACCGACGGGCACCTCCATGCCGACCACGAGCCCGCGGTAGAGCAGCACTCCGGCGGCGGCCGCGGCCGGCTCGGCGCCGAGGGCACCGAGCGCGGCCGCCATCCCCACCTCGACCACGCCCGTCGCCCCGGGGGTCACGACGACCATGGAGAGCACGCGCTCGACGACGAAGGCCGACGCGACGACGAGGGGGGCGACCGGGCCACCGACCACCCGCAGGCAGGCCCAGAGCAGCACCGCCTGGAGGACGGCGTACCCCAGCTTGCCGCCGAGCATCCGACCCCAGCCGTCCCGGACGAGCCGGGCCGAGTCGGTGCGGAACCGGGCGGCCCGCTCGCCGTAGCCCTCCGGTGCCTCGGGGATCCTGCGGACCCGCGCTGCGGCCCGGTCGGCCCAGCGTCCTGCGCGGCGCAGCATCCGGTCGTCGCGGGCCACGAGGGCGACAGCGAGCAGGGTGACCACGAGCAGGGCGGCCCCGACCGCTGCGGCGGTCCCGACCGTCTGCGGCGGTGCGGTCGATCCGACGGCGAACCAGCACAGGACGACTCCGGGCAGCGCGAGCTTGACGACCGTGTCGGCGAGGTTCGTGACCACCGCCCACCGCCCGAACGCACCGGAGCCGAACCCCCACGTGCGGGCCATCCGCCAGTTGACGACGGTGCCCGCGGCCCCGCCGAGGGGAAGCAGGTTCGACACGAACGACCCGCTGAGGTTGAGCAGCAGCGCCCGCCGGTGGGACAGGCCCGGGAGGGCGGCCGTCAGCGAGGGCGTGTGGACGCACAGACCCGCGAACCACAGCAGCCCGAGGAGCGCCAGCTGCGGTGCCGACGGGCGGGACAGGGCCCCGGCGATGTCGTGCCACCGCGCCCCGCTGGCGCGGGGGAGGACCAGGGCGACGAGGGCGACGGCGGCCCCACCGGCCAGGGCGACCCTGGCCACGGCGCCGGTGCGATTCCTCATCCACCCACCGTGGCCCGGTTCGACCCGGACCACATCAGGGGTCGCACCGGGATCGACCCCCAGATCCACGGCCGGCGCTCAGGGTCGACCCTGAGGGACGACCGGAGCGCGGGGGGCCGGCGCACGCCCCGGTCCGGCACGCGCCGGGGGAACCTAGGCTGACCGGTATGCCGGCCACCCCCGTCCCGTCCTCCACCGCGACCGTCCGCGCGCCCTTCGACGCGCCGTTCGCGGGGGTGCTGCTCGACCTCGACGGCACCCTTATCGACTCCATCGCCGCCGTCGAGCGGTCCTGGATCCGGTGGTGCGGCGAGTACGGGATCGACCCGGTCAGGCTGCTGGGCTTCCACGGCATCCCGGCCGCGGGGGTGATCGAGACGCTGCTCCCCGAGGGGCAGCGCGCCGCCGCCTTCGAGCGGATCCGGGACATCGAGGTGGCCGACGTCGACGACATCGTCGTGCTGCCCGGTGCTGAGGCACTGCTCGCCGCGCTCGCCGCGGGAGGGGTGCCGACGGCCATCGTCACCTCCGGCACGCGTGACCTCGCCGAGGCCCGCCTCGCCGCCACCGGGCTGGCGCACCCACCGGTGGTCGTCACGGCATCCGACGTCGACCGCGGCAAGCCGTGGCCCGACCCGTGGCTCGAGGGGGCGCGCCGGCTCGGCGTCGACCCGGCCGACTGCGTCGTCGTCGAGGATGCCGTCGCCGGGCTCCGCGCGGGGCGCGCCGCCGGGTGCCGGGCCCTGGTCGCGGTGCTCGGCACGACGCCGCGCGAGGAGCTCGCTCCGCTGGCCGACCTCGTGGTGCCGGACCTGTCGCACCTCGCGACCTCGGTGAAGGGTGGGCGACTGACGGTGGCCGGGGCATAGGGTCGGTCCATGGATGCCGACGTCGTGGTCGTGGGTGCCGGCCTCGCCGGTCTCGTCGCCACGTGCGAGCTCGCCGATGCCGGCTGGTCGGTGGTGCTGCTCGACCAGGAGAGCGAGGCGAACCTCGGGGGCCAGGCGTGGTGGAGCTTCGGCGGCCTGTTCCTCGTCGACAGCCCCGAACAGCGCCGGATGGGCATCTCCGACTCCTTCGAGCTCGCCTGGCAGGACTGGGAGGGCACCGCCGGCTGGGACCGCCTCACCGCGCCCGACGGCAGCCCGGGTCCCGACCACTGGGGGCGCCAGTGGGGCCGGGCGTACGTCGAGTGGGCGGCCGGCGAGAAGCGGGACTGGCTGCGGCAGCTCGGCATCTCGTTCTTCCCCGTCGTCGGGTGGGCTGAGCGCGGCGACGGCACCAGCGGCGGCCACGGCAACTCGGTGCCGCGGTTCCACATCCCGTGGGGCACCGGTACCGGCGTCGTCGCGCCGTTCGAGCGCAAGGTGCGAGAGCACATCGCGGCCGGGCGGGTGTTCTACCGATCCCGGCACCGGGTCGACCAGCTGGTGCGCACCAACGGTGCGGTCACGGGGGTGCGCGGCGTGGTGCTCGCGCCGGACGGTTCCCCCCGGGGCGTGCAGAGCAACCGCGAGGTGGTCGGCGAGTTCGAGTACGGCGGCCAGGCGGTCGTCGTCACCTCGGGTGGCATCGGCGGCAACCACGACCTGGTGCGGGCCAACTGGCCCGAACGGCTCGGCTCCCCGCCCGCCGACCTGCTGACCGGGGTGCCCGCCTATGTCGACGGCCGGATGCTCGCCATCACCGAGGCGGCCGGCGGCTCGATCGTCAACCGCGACCGGATGTGGCACTACGTCGAGGGCGTGCGCAACTGGAACCCGATCTGGCCGGGGCACGCCATCCGCATCCTGCCCGGCCCGAGCTCGATGTGGTTCGACGCGCGGGGCAACCGGCTGCCCGCCCCCTACCTTCCCGGCTTCGACACCCTGGGCACGCTCGACCACCTGCGGCACACCGGTTTCGACCACTCCTGGTTCATCCTCAACCGCTCGCTCGCCGGCAAGGAGTTCGCCCTCTCCGGGTCGGAGCAGAACCTCGACCTCACCGAGAAGCGCTACCGCGAGGTGCTCCGCCGCCCGGTCACCAAGGTCACCCCGTCGGTGCAGGCCTTCCTCGACCACGGCGAGGACTGGCTCACCGCCGCCACGATCGGCGAGCTCGTGGGGAAGATGAACGCCCTCACGCCCGAGGCGCCCCCGCTCGACCCGGCGTTCATCGAGCGGCAGGTCGTCGAGCGCGACCGGCAGGTCGAGAACCGCTACACCAAGGACGCCCAGATCGCCGCCATCCGGGTGGCCCGGCGCTACCGCGGCGACAAGATCACCAAGCGGGCCTACCCGCTGCACCGCATCCTCGACCCGAAGTACGGCCCCCTGGTGGCGGTGCGGCTGCGGGTGCTGTCGCGCAAGACGCTCGGCGGCCTGCACACCGACCTGTCCGGCCGGGTGCTCGGGCCGTCGGGCGAGCCGGTGCCCGGGTTGTACGCCGCAGGGGAGGTCGCCGGGTTCGGCGGCGGTGGGGTGCACGGCTACCGCGCACTGGAGGGAACGTTCGTCGGGGGCTGCCTCTTCTCCGGGAGGACCGCGGGCAGGGCCGCCGCGTCCGCGCTGTGAGCGCGGGCCCGAGCACCCCGGGGCCGGCCACCGCGGGCGCAGCGGCGAGCGCCGGCGGCGCCGGCGACGCGTCGGGTGACCACACGGCATCCGGCGTCGTGCCGCTGCGCCACCACCGCGACTTCCGCCGTTACTGGCTGGCCCGCCAGGTGTCCATCGCCGGCACCCTCGTCACCGCCGTCGCGCTGCCGGTGCTGGTCTACCGGCTCAGCGGCAGCCCGTCGCTGACCGCCCTGATCACCGTGGTCGAGGGCGTGCCGTACCTGCTCTTCGGGTTGTTCTCGGGTGCGCTGTCCGACCGGCTCGACCGGCAGCGGGTGATGGTCGTGGCCGACGTGGTGGCCGGGCTGACCATCGCCTCGGTGCCGATCGCGTTCTGGCTCGGGTCGCTCACCGCGGTGCACGCCCTGGTCGCCGGGTTCCTCGCCCAGACCGCGTTCGTGTTCTTCGACGGCGCCGCGTTCGGGGCCCTGCCGGCGATCGTCGGGCGTGACCGGATCGGCTCGGCCAACTCGGCCCTGTGGGGGTTCGGGTCGCTGCTCGACCTGGGCATCCCGATGCTGGCCGGCGTGGCGCTGGCCGTGGTGCACCCCGCCACCCTGCTCGGGCTCGACGCCCTGAGCTTCCTGCTGTCGGCGGCCTGCGTCGCGACGATCCGCACGCGGCTGTCGCCCCAGCGGTCGGGGGTGCCTCCGTTGCGGCCCCGGGTGCTGCTCGCGGAGGTGGCGTTCGGCCTGCGGTTCCTCTGGGGGCACGCGGGGGTGCGCTCGCAGACGGTGGTCGGGTTCCTGCTGTCCCTGTCCGGCGCCGGCTTCATGTCGTTGTCGGTGCCGTACGCCGACCGGCTCCTCGGCGTCGGCACCAGCGGCTGGCGGTTCGGCCTGGTCTTCGCCGCGTGGGGCGTCGGTGGCATCCTCGTCGCGGTCTTCACGCCGCGGCTGCTGCGGTTCGTCTCGCCGAACCGGCTGGCCCTGATCTGGCTCCCGTTCGCGGGGGCGGCGGGCGTCGTGGTCGCCACCGCGTCGACCTGGCAGGTGGCGGTGGCCGTCATGGTCGTGTGGGGAGTGGCCTACCAGGGGGTGGTCCTGAACTCGATGACCTACCGTCAGCAGGTCACCCCCGAGCCGTTGCTCGGCCGGGTCAACACGGCCGGCCGGATGCTGTCGTTCGGCATCGGCTGGACGTGCGGTGCGCTCGGGGCGAGCGCGCTCGCCGGGCTGGTCGGGCTGCGGCCGGCCCTCGTGGCCGTGGTGGCCGTCGGGCTGGTCGCCACGGTGTTCGGGTGGCTCTCGCCGCTGCGCACCATCGACGCCCACGGCCCGGCGGTGGTCTCGCCGTGAGGGCGCTGCTCGCGGGGCTGGGCCGGATGCTCGGCGTGCAGGTGGCGACCGGTCTGGGACAGGGTCTGTCACCGCGGGCCTCGCGGGCCCTGCTGACGATCGTGGTTCTCGTGGCCGGGCTCGCCCCGGTGGTCGCGGTGCTCACGGGCACCATCGGCTACGGCGACGTCTGGCTCTGGCTGGCGATCGAGGTGCTCACCATCTACGCGTGGACGATGGTGCGGATCCTGCGCACCCCACGGTCGGGGACCCTGGGCGCCTTCGCCGTGGTGTTCTTCGGGTTCCACTACGGGGGCTTTGCGCTCGTGCCCTTCGTGGTCGGGCTGTTCACCATCCTGCCGTGGTCGCCGGTGCGCAGTCCGTGGCTGACCGTCGTCGTGCTCGGGGGCCTGGGCTTCCTCGCCCTGGGCTGGTCGGTGCGCGGGCTGGTCCGCGACCGGGTACCTGTAGGCGTGGGCGGTTACGTGCAGGCCTACGCCCGGATGATGCTGGCGTACGCCGCGCTGTTCGTCCCGCTCGTCGCAGCGGGCCAGTCGCGGGCCTCCACCGACGAGCCGCTCGCACCGGTCAGCGACACCCGTGAGGCCACGGTGGCGGTGCTCGTGCTGCTCGCGAAGCTGGGGCTCGAGCTCCTGCTCGTGGTCGGCACGCAGCGGCGCGACGGGCAGGTGTTCCTGCTCGGCCGCCCCCTGGTGTTCCGCGTGCACCGCGCCTGACCGCCCCGGGCCACAGGACGCACACAACGGGTGGCGGGACGCGTCGAGGCAGACGCGCACGTCGACCTGCGGCTGGCTGGGGCAGTAACCGGTGCGCTCACACGCCGACGTTCCCGGCCGTTCGATGCGCATGAGCACCTTCCTCCTCCAGGCCCTCGATCCCACCGAGCTGGATGCCGTGCGCTCCGGCGGGCGCGACGTCGCCGGACACGTGCCCGAACCGTTCCACGACACCGAGGGCGGCAGCCAGCTGCGCTGCTGCCTGCGGCTCAGCCGCCCGGGCGACCGGCTGCTCCTCATCTCGCACGCACCGCTGGCCGCGGACCGCCCGTGGCGCGAGGTCGGCCCGGTGTTCGTGCACGCCGGGGGGTGCGACGGGTGGGCCGGCGGCGTCGGCACGGTGCCCGCGTGGTTCGACGACGAGGCGCGGGTGGTGCGCGCCTACGACTCGACCGGGGCGATGCGCTACGACGCGAACCGCCTGGTGCGGGCCGGCGAGGGTGTGGCGGCCGCGCTCGACGACGTGTTCCGCGACCCGACGGTCGTGGAGGCGCACGTGCGCAACTCCCTCGCCCAGTGCTTCGTGGCGCGTGCGGTGCGCGGGTAGGCGCGGGCCCGACGCCGGGTCAGAGGAACAGGCAGAACGGGTGGCCGGACGGGTCGAGGAAGACCCGGACGTCATCCTGCGGCTGGGTGGTGGCGAGGGTCGCGCCGCACCGGAGGGCCCAGTCGCCCGCGGCCGCGAGGTCGTCGACCCAGAGGTCGAGGTGCTGCGTGGCGGTCTGGCGCCCGGGTTGCGCCGGCCACGCCGGGCGGGCCCACTGCTCCTCGAACTCGAAGTTCAGGGTGAGGTGCGGCATCCGCAGCTGGGCGAATCCCGCGGCCTCGGGCGCCCCTGGCGGCGGGGGCTCGGTCGCGGACACCTCGGTGCCCAGCAGCCGGGCGTAGAACTCGGCCAGTCGCAGCGGCTCGGGCGTCATCACGGTGACGGACGTGGCGCGGATCGCGGGTCGCTCGTCGGTCGTCATCCAGCCAATCTGCCACCGCGGCCGGGTGAGCGGAGGTTCCGCGGCAGCGGGGTCAGGCGTCGGAGGCGAGCACCTGCTCGCGCAGGATCTCGGCGTGGCCGCAGTGCTGGGCCAGCTCACGCAGCATGTGCAGCATGACCCAGCGCAGCGGCAGGGGGCCGCGCCGGTTGCCGGCAAGCACGTCGTCCAGGCCCATTCCGGCGATCGCCCGCCGCGAGTCGTCGCAGGCTGCGAGGTAGGCCGCCCGCACCGAGGCGACGGTGTCGTCGTCGTCGAGGTCGAAGGACTCGGACTGCTCCTGCGGGATGCCGATCTCGGCCCGCGGTCGGCAGGTCACCGCCTCGTCGAACCAGACCCGCTCGACGAAGGTCGCGTGCTTGAGCAGGCTGAGCAGCGTGGTGCGCGAGGGCACCAGCCGGCGGCGGGCCTGCTCCTCGGTCAGCCCCTCGAGGCAGCCGAGCAGGATCTGGCGGTGGTCGTCGAGGAACGCGTCGAACTGACGGCGCAGCGGGGCGTCGTAGATCGCGGGGTCGAAGGTCGGCGGGGGTGCGTCCATGGGGGACACGGTAGGGCGCGCCCCGGGGCGCGGGCCACCGGTCGGCTCCGCACCGGAACCTCCACCTCAGCACCGGAACCGAAGCGCTGCGCAGGTGAAGGTTCCCGCACCGGGCGGCAGAGCCGGGGTCAGAGGTACTGGCCGGTGCCCTCGGCGTGGTGGGGACCGCCCGGCTGCGGGGGCTGCGGCATCCCGGGTGCGCCCTGCGACGGCATCCCCTGGTGCGAGCTGCCGGGGGGCAGCTGGCGCATCTGCTGCAGCTGCGCCTGAGCCGCCATCTGCTGGGCGACCAGGGCGGTCTGGATGCCGTGGAACAGGCCTTCGAGCCACCCGACGAGCTGGGCCTGGGCGATCCGCAGCTCGGCGTCGGAGGGTGACTCGTCCGAGAACGGCAGGGTGATCCGCTCGAGCTCCTCGACCAGCTCGGGGGCCAGGCCGTCCTCCAGCTCGGCGATCGAGCGCTGGTGGATCTCGGCGAGGCGGGCCCGGCCCTTCTCGTCGAGCGGGGCGCTGCGCACCTCGTCGAGCAGCTGCTTGACCATCGAGCCGATCCGCATCACCTTGGCAGGCTGCTCGACCAGGTCGGCCGGGTTCGTGGGGCGTTCGCGGGTCTGGTCGGCCGGCGGGTCGCCGTGCTCGGAGACACCCATCCCGTCGGGGGTGACGACCACGACGCGCTCGCCGTCACTGGTCACGGTGACAGGCACTCCCTGGCGCTCGGAGTCGTCCTGGTCGGGATCGGGCCGGTGCTGCTCGCTCATGGCCCCCATCCTGCCCCACGACCCCGGCTGCACGGACCCGGACGGGAGACGCGTTGACATCGACCTTCGATATGCATATCGTCAGTCGTTGTTATCGTAAGTCGATATGCAGAAGCTGGGGAGCGTGCCATGACCGACCACACCGACCACACCGATCGGACCGGCACCAGCGGCGGTGCGCCTGGCCGCGACCCGCTGGCCTTCGACCGCTACGACCGCTGGGGGCTGGTCTTCCTCCTGGGCGCGGTCGCCCTCGGCGCGGTCCTCGCCTGGGTGGTGCAGCCGGTGGCCGACTGGGTGACCGGCGCCCCGCTGACGCCCGCAGTGGTCAGCACCGTGACCGTGCCGCCACTCGACGCGGCCGGCATCGGCTACGGCCCGGCGAGCTACGCCGTCGACGTGGTCGACCCGAGCGCGGGACATCGGCTCCTCGACCTGGTCCCCGGAGTGCTCGGGTCGGTGCTCGTCGTCCTCGCCTGCTGGTGCATCGTGCTGCTGCTGCGCACCGTCGCCGCGGGTGACCCCTTCGACCCGGTGAACGTCATCCGGCTGCGGGTCGTCGCCGCGGTGCTCGTCCTCGGCGTGCCGGTCGTCGACGTCCTCCAGTCCCTCGTCAACTCCGTGCTGCTCGGTGGCCTCGACCTCGGCGCCCTGGAGCTGCCGTTCCGGATCGACATCCCCTGGGTGCCGATGCTGGCCGGTCTGGTGGTCGCCATGCTCGCCGAGGCGTTCAAGGCCGGCAGCCGGCTGCGCGCCGACGTCGAGGGTCTCGTCTGATGCCGGTCGACGAGCCGCACCGCGTCGTCTGCCACCTCGACCGGCTGCTCGAGGAACGGGGGATGACCCTCGCCGCCCTCGCGGAGGCGGTGGGGGTCACCGTCGTCAACCTCTCCGTGCTCAAGAACAACCGGGCCAAGGCCGTGCGGTTCAGCACGGTCACGGCGATCTGCGAGGTCCTGCAGTGCCAGGTCGGCGACGTGCTGAGCGTCGAGCGGGAGGCGGGCTGACGGCATCCGCCCTCCGGCCGGTGAGGGTGCGTGGCCGGGCGGCTGCAGGGGGACCGCCCGACCACGCCGCTCAGGGGGTGGCGTCCGGCGAGCCGGCGGCGTCCCCGCCGCTCAGTCGCTGCGCCAACCAGACCGGCAGGATCGACACGAGCACGAGGACCACCGCCACGACGTTGACCACCGGGGCCTGGTTGGGCCGGAACAGGTTGTTGTAGATCCAGATCGGCAGCGTCGGCGTGCCGGGGCCGGCGGTGAAGGTGGTCACGACGATCTCGTCGAAGGACAGGCCGAACGCCAGCAGCGCACCCGCGACCAGCGACGGGGTCAGCAGCGGCAGGGTGATCCGGCGGAACGTCATCCAGGAGCCGGCGCCGAGGTCGGCCGAGGCGGCCTCGAGGGAGGTGCCCATCCGGCGCAGCCGGGCGGTGGCGTTGTTGAAGACGACGACGATGCAGAACGTCGCGTGGCCGACGATGATCGTGAACAGGCCGGCGGGGATGCCGAGCACGGGGGTGAGGAAGCCGGTGATCACCGACTGCAGCGCCAGACCGGTGACGATGCCGGGCAGCGCGATGGGCAGGATGACCAGCAGGTTCACCGCGGTCTTGCCGAAGAAGTCGTAGCGGGCCAGGGCCAGCGACAACAGGGCGCCGAGCACGAGGGCGAGCGCCGTGGCGCCGATGCCGGCCTTGACCGAGGTGAGGAACGCCTCGCGCGGCCCCGGGGCGTCGAAGGCCAGTGACCACCACTGGGTGGTGAAACCGGTGGGCGGCCAGCCGAAGGTCTTGTCCTTGTTGAACGAGTTGATGGCGATGACGGCCAGCGGCACGTAGACGAAGGTGAGCACGACGGCGCCGAACACCCACCACGCGATGCGGGCCCGTCTGCTGGTCCTCATCGTCGCCACCTCACAGGTTGTCCAGGGCGCCGGTGCGCCGCACGGCGAGCAGGTAGGCGACCATGATGAACACCGACACGGTGCCCAGGGCCGCCGCGAAGGGCAGGTCGAGGGTGTTGTTCTGCAGCACCGCGGTGCCGAGCACCTGCAGCTTGCCGCCGACGATCGAGACGGCGATGTAGTCACCCAGCGACAGGCTGAAGGTGAAGATCGTGCCGGCCGCGATCGACGGCTTGACCGCCGGCAGCACGACCCGGCGGAACGTGGTCCACGCGCCGGCGCCGAGGTCGGCCGACGCCTCGAGGTGCGACGCCGGGAGCCGGTCGAGCCCGGCGTACACCGGCAGCACCATGTACGGCAGCCACAGGTAGGTCAGGGTGAGCACGACGGCGGTCAGGCCGTAGCCGGGGGTCGCCCCGAAGACCGAGTCGAGCACCCCGCTGGGCTGCACCATCGCGCGCCAGGCGTACGCCTTGACGAGGTACGACGCCCACAGCGGCACCAGCACCAGTGCCACGGCGGCGCCGCGCCACCGGGACGGCACGACGCGGGCCATGAACCAGGCGTAGGGCACCGCGATGAGGATGCAGAGCACGGTCACCAGCGAGGCGATCAGCACGGTGCGCACGATGATGCCGATGTACGTCGGGGTGAGCACCTCGCGGTAGTTCTCGAGCGAGAAGTCGCGCACCACGGCGCCGGTGAACGAGTCGGTCGTGAAGAACGCGGTGGCGAAGATCATCGCCAGGGCGCCGAGGTAGGCGACGAGCAGCCACGCGAGCGGTGCCGCGAGCAGGCCCACGGGGACCTTCCTGCGCATCGTGCCGTCCTTCGTCGTCGTCGGGGTGGTCGTCGCTGGGGTCAGCGGGTCGGGTTCAGGGGTGGTTCAGGTGTGCTGCGGTGGACGTGGCGCCGGGCCCCCGGGCAGGGGTACCGGGGGGCCCGGCGCCGGTACGCGGAGATCAGCTGTTGCGGATCTCGGTCCAGGCCTTGGTCCACTCGGCGTAGTCGGTGCACTTGACGTCGGTGCGGCCGTCCAGGCAGGCCTTGATCGGGGTGTTCCAGTACGCGACCTTGGAGAAGTAGGCCTCGTCCTCGGCGTGGAACGTGGTGCAGTGGTTCGGGTCGGCGGTCTCGGCGCAGGCCTTCTTGTTGGCCGGTGCCTCACCGAAGTACTCGGCGATGGCCGCATTGGTCTTCGGCGACACGAGGTGGTCGATCAGCTTGTAGGCGCAGGTCTTGGCCTGGCTCTTGGTGCCGACCATCCAGGTGTCCGACCAGCCGGTCGCGCCCTCCTTGGGCAGCACCGCTTCGACGTTCGCCTTCTCGGCCTTGGCCAGGTTGGCGATGACCTGCCAGGTGGTGCCCACGGTCGAGGAGCCCGACTTGAAGGCCTGGATCTCCTTGAGGTAGTCGGCCCAGTACTCGCCGACGTGCGAGCTCTGCGACTTGAGCAGGTCGACGGCCGCGGCCAGCTGCTTCTCGTCGAGGGCGTAGGGGTCCTTGATGCCGAGCTCGGGCTTGGTGGCCTTGAGGTAGAGGGCGGCGTCCGCGATGTAGATCGGCGAGTCGTAGGCGGTCACCTTGCCGGTCTGCGACGCGGCCTGGTCGAACACGGCCGACCAGCTGTCGGGCGCCGGCGACACGGCATCCTTGTTGTACATCAGCAGGTTGGCGCCGCGGCCGTGCGGGACGCCGTACATCTGGTCGTTCACCGAGTTCCACGCCTGGTTCTTCAGCGACTCGAAGATGTCCGGGTAGTTGGTGATCAGGCTGGTGTTCATCGGCTCGACGTCGCCGCCGGCGATCAGCCGCAGGGTCGCGTCGCCCGAGGCCGAGACCACGTCGTACTGCCCGGTGCGCATCAGCTGCACGGCCTCGTCGGAGGTGCCGAAGGTCTTGACGGTGACCTCGCAGCCGCTCTCCTTCTCGAAGTCGGAGACCCAGTCGACCGCCGGGTCGTTCGAGCCGTCCTCGACGTAGCCGGGCCAGGCGAGGACGCTGACCTTGCCCTCGGGGGTGCCCAGTGCGGACATCGGCTTCAGGTCGGGGACCTGGAAGCCGCCGGCGGCGGTGGCGGTGCTGCCGGAACCGCTGCCCGAGTCGGAGCCGCAAGCCGTCAGGGCCAGCGCCGCGACGGCGAGGGCAGCGCCGAGACGGAGGGTGTGGGTGGTGCGCACGGGGTTCTCCTTGGGGGATGTGCGGGGTGGGGGTGACGCGTGTTCAGTTGTGGGTCGGGATCTCGATGACGTGGCGCGCGGCCCAGAGCAGGTCGACGGGTGCACCGCGGACCGCGCCCTCGGGCGGGTTGCGGTGGCCGTTCTGCTCGAGCACGACGAGCCGCCCCCCGGCGGCGAGGTCGACGACGTAACGGGTGACCGGCCCCGCGTACACGACCTCGGCGATGGTCCCCGGTGCGCGCACGGCACCGTCGTCCGCGGCTGCCCCCGGCGCCTCGAGGTGGATCTTCTCCGGCCGGATGCCGAACGAGCCGTCGCGCCCCAGCACCGACCGGGCGGCCCCGCCCGACAGCAGGTTGGACGTGCCGACGAACCCGGCGACGAACCCGCTGGCCGGCTGCTCGTAGACCTCGCGCGCGGTGCCGACCTGCTCGATCCGGCCGGCGTTGAAGACGGCGACCCGGTCGGAGAGGGTCAGCGCCTCCTCCTGGTCGTGCGTGACGAACAGGAAGGTGATGCCCACGTCGCGCTGGATCGCCTTGAGCTCGACCTGCATCTGCTCGCGCAGCTTGAGGTCGAGGGCGCCCAGCGGCTCGTCGAGCAGCAGCACCTGCGGGCGGTTGACCAGCGCCCGGGCGAGAGCCACGCGCTGGCGCTGACCACCGGACAGCTGGTCGGGGCGGCGGGTGGCGTGGTCGCCCAGGCGTACCTGCTCGAGGGCCTCCTGGGCGCGGCGGCGCACCTCGGCGCCGGAGACCTTCTTGACCCGCAGGCCGTACTCGACGTTCGCGAGCACGGTCATGTGCGGGAACAGGGCGTAGTCCTGGAACACGGTGTTGACGTCGCGGCGGTTGGGCGGGAGGTTCGTGACGTCCTCGCCGACCAGCTCGACGGTGCCGGCCGTGGGCTCCTCGAAGCCGGCGATCATCCGCAGCACGGTCGTCTTGCCGGACCCGGACGGGCCGAGCATCGAGAAGAACTCCCCGGTGCCGATCTCCAGCTCGGCGCCGTCGACGGCGACCACCGGAGGGGTCCCGGCGAACTCCTTGCGCAGGCCGCGCAGGCGGATCGCGGGTGCCGAGGGGGCCACGTCGTCTCTCCTCGTTCGGGTGCGCGGA
Source organism: Ornithinibacter sp. (assembly GCA_035702525.1). Taxonomy (GTDB): domain Bacteria; phylum Actinomycetota; class Actinomycetes; order Actinomycetales; family Dermatophilaceae; genus Fodinibacter. The sequence goes on from DASSQL010000423.1 coordinate 35,889, forward strand.
GACCAGCACGTCCCTGCGCTTGCCGGGGAAACATATGGGACCATAGGTTTTACCGCAAGCACCGGCCGGGCTCCGTTATGAAACGGTGTCCTCCCCCGGGAACTCCCCGGGAACGCGGGGCGTACGCCAGCAAGGGTCGAGGGAGGGTCGGTGAGCGAGCAGGTGATGCCGAGCGGCGCCTCCATCCAGCTGGGTCCGTACGCCGCCGTCTTCGCCCCGCTCGACGCCGAACGCCGGGCGGATGCCGTGGCGCGCCGGCTCGGCGACTCCATCGCCTTCGGTCTCCTCCCGGACGCGTCCCCGCTGCCCGCCGAGAGCGACCTCGCCGAGCGCTTCGGGGTGGCGACGGTGACCGTCCGCGAGGCGCTCAGCGTGCTGCGCCGGGAGGGCCTGATCCGCACCCGGCGTGGCCGCGGCGGTGGCTCCTTCGTCTGCACGCCGGCCGACGGCGGCCGCGAGGCGTTGCTGGAACGGTTGCGGCGCACCGGTATCGGCGAGTGGCGTGACCTCGCCGACCACTACGCGACGGTGAGCGGCGGATGCGCGCGGCTGGCGGCCGGCCGCGCCGACGACGCCGATGTCGCGCGCCTGGAGGTGCTCGCCCGGCGCGAACCCACGGCGGCGCGGGCCGGCATCCAGCGTCTCGAGGGGCAGTTCCACCTCGACCTCGCGGCCACCGCGCAGTCGGCGCGGCTGACCCGCGAGGAGATGGCGCTGCAGGCCGAGCTCGGGCCGGTGCTGTGGCTCGCGCACTCCAAGGAGGGCTCGCTCGAGCAGGCCGGTGCCCGGCACCGCGCCATCGCCGCGGCCGTGCGCGACGGCGCGCCCGAGGTGGCCCGGGCCGAGGCCGAGGCACACGTGGGGGAGCTCTTCGGCGCGGTGCGCCGCATGGTGGTCAACGCACGGAGGTCGAGATGAGCGCGGTGACGGACGAGCACGAGGCGCAGGCGCTGCGGGTGCGGGTCGAGGCACTCGGCCGGTGGGTCGGGGCCACCGTCGGCGCGCTGGCCGAGGAGGTGGCGCGGCAGCTGGCGGGGCCGAGCCCGCGGCGCAGCGACCTCGAGATCGAGGCCCACTGCCGGGCCCTGCTCGAGCAGCGCGAGGTGCCGCTGGCCGGCGCCGGGTTCGTGGCGGAGACCGGGGTGCTGCACGACGCGCCGTACTGGCTGGAGTGGTGGACCGCGAACCCCGACGTCGGCATCGAGAGCTGCCGGCAGCTGGCGGCCGACACCGACCCGGCGTCGGTGGGCTTTCGCGACTACACCGAGCTGCCGTGGTTCGTGACGCCGCGCGAGACCGGCACGATCCAGATGACCGGGCCGTACGTCGACTACGTCTGCACCGACCAGCACACGCTCACCGTGACCCAGCCGGTCGTCGTGGGCTCGACCTTCATGGGGGTGGTGGGCGTCGACCTGCTCGCGGCCACCGTCGAGCGGCTGCTCGGGGCCGACCTCGACGCCACCGAGGGGGTGCACGTCGTGGTCAACCGGGTCGGGCGGGTGGTCGCGTCGACCGACCTCGAGCACGTGGTCGGCGACCTCGTGCACGGGTTGCCCGACACGCCGTGGTTCACCGGGCGCCGGCGCACGGGCGACGGCGACGGCAGCGCGTGGCGGTTCGTCATCTGTGGCGACCTTCCCCTGGCCGTCCTCACCGCCACCACCGGCTGACCTCGCGGGTCAGGCAGCCGCCGGGGCGGGAGCCAACCCGGGGGAGTCGGGGTTGCCGATGCGGCGGAGCAGCGGCTGCGCGGCGGCCGCCAGCACGGCGGCGGATGCCGCCGCCGTCACCGTCACCGCGAACGCGCCGGTGTGGCCGTGCACGTCGGCGAGGCGACCGGCGGCGGCCGACCCCACCGCGTACCCGATGCCGGTCGCGCCGGCGAGCAGCGTCATCGCGGCGCCGACCCGAGAGGCCGGGGCGGCGCGCTCGCCGAGCATGAACACGCTGATCATGTACGGCGCGACGACGAAGCCCAGCACGAGCACCGCGACGAACAGGCGGGGGATGGTGTCGGTCACCAGCAGCGGCAGCGACAACAGGGCGAGGCCGATCGCGGCGACGAGAACCCTTGACGCATAACCGAACCGGGCCGGCAGTGCGGCCACCGCGAGCCCCGCGATCACCGAGCCCACCCCGAGCGAGGCGTGCACGAGACCGGCGATCCCGGCCTGCCCGGCATCCGTCGCGAGCACCGTCGTGCCGGTCTGGACGGACCCGAACACCACGCCGATGAGAAGCTGCGCCACGAGCAGCACGACGAAGGTGGCGGTGACGAGACGCGTGCCCGTCACGACCGCGGCACGGTGGGCGTGCGCGAGCCGGGCCGTCGGGTGCAGGGCGAACGCGCACCCGAACACGAGCAGGATGCTCGCCGCCACGACGATCGCGAGCTGCGGGCTGGCCACGACCACGATCAGGCCGAGCAGCGCCGGGCCGAGCACGAACGACGCCTCGTCGGCGGCGCCCTCGTAGGAGAAGGCGGCCTCCATCAGGTGCGGCTGGTGGTGCTCCTCCTTGCGGGTGATCGGGCGCCAGCGCACCCGGGCCAGTGGCCCGATCTGCGGCATCGCGGCACCGGCGACGGCGGCCATCGCCACGACCAGGGACGGGTCGACGTCCGCCTGGGCCAGGGCGACGAGGGCGAGCAGCCCGAGGCCGCCGAGGACCGACTGCACGAGCACCACGGGCCGCTGGCCGACCCGGTCGGCGAGGCTGCCGGCGACGGGTGCGCCCACGGCGTTGGCGACGGCCAGGGCACCGGCGGCGGCCCCGCCGGTGCCGTACGAGCCGGTGGTGCCGGCGACCAGAAGGAGGGTGCCCATCTGGGCCATGGCCAGCGGGAGCCGCCCGACGAAGGCGACGATGACGTAGAGGGGGCCGGCGAGGGTGAACAGCCGCCGGTAGGAGGTGAGGGGGGACATCAGGGTCTTCCGAGGTCGGCGCCC
>DASSQL010000424.1:0-6654 GCA_035702525.1 Ornithinibacter sp.
CGACGTGCTTCCGGGTGGGCACCTGCTGCCCCTGGCGCAGCCAGGTCTGGTGGCCGACTATCTGCTGCAGACCACGCGCGGCACCTGAGCTGCGTCACGACCCCGCCGGCCGGCGCCATTCTCGGCCCGCGCGGTTCCGAGGAACTCGTCGCTGCACGGCGGCGTGGGTGGCCTCAGTCGCGGGTGGCGACATAGACCAGGAACGAGTCGTCCGCGGTTGGTGGGAGGTCGTTGTACTCGCCGCGGACGTCGATGTCGGTGAAGCCGGCCCGGTCGAGCATCATGACCAGTTCGGCGCTGAAGTACACGTTGCAGGTGAGCTGGTGGCGTTCTTGGGCGATGAGGGCGCCGCCGTGCCATCGGTAGGCGTTGATCTCCCAGGCCTCTCGCTGTCGCAGTGGGTCGAGGTCGAGGAGGCGAGACTCGAGGGCGTACTCGTCGCCGTCGGGTCCGAGGCGCCTGGAGCCGGGGGGCTGCGTCGGCTCCGGCAGGTCGTGACGCCGGCCGGCCGGCCACAGACCCCAGCGCTTCGCGTCGGAGTACGGGACCTCGTTGTCGAGGACGAGGCGCCCGCCGGGCTCGAGGTGCTCGTACAGACGGCGCAGCGCCAGCTGGTCCTGCGCCCTGGTCGAGCCGAGCCCCAGCCCGCCACACACGAAGATGGTGTTGTACCGCCGGGACAGGTCGAGCTCGTGCATCGGCTGGCACGTCAGCGTCGGCGAGGCACCCACTACCTGGGCTGCCTCCGCGCAGAGCGCGATCATGTCCGGTGACGCGTCGCACCCGTCGACGTCCAGACCGTCCTGTACGTAGGGCACCAGCAGACGGCCGGTGCCGCAGGCGACGTCCAGTGCCGGCTGACCCGTCTCGACGAACTGCCGGAAGTACGCGATCTCGGGCCCGGTGGTGCGGAACAGGGACCACCACCGGGCGACCAGCCCGTGGTGCCAGCTCTGCGGCTCAACCGGTGTCACCGGTCGAACACTAGCCATCGGTGGCTGTCCCCGCCGCGTCGCCGCTGGTGCGCACGGCGGAGCTCAGTGGCCCGGCAGCGACTGGCCGGTGGGGGCCGGTAGCGGGATGGGGTGGGGGATGCGACCGTGGGTGTCGATGCCGGCGATCGCGGCGACCGGCAGGATCACGGCGAGGAGCAGGCAGGTCACGAGCCCAACGGTGACCAGGAGGACTCGCAGGTGCCCGCCGGCTGGCCCGTGCACGAGGTCGCTTCCGGCCATGGGTGCGGATTCGAGCCCGAGGCGGGGGACGTGGTGGGCCAGGCTGGTCATGGGTGCAGCCCGCCTGCAGCGGCTGCCGGCGCAGGCGCCGACCGTTCCTGGCCGGCCGCGCGCACGCTGCGGACGGCGTCGGGGCGCACCCCGCTCTGGTGGGTCTCGGCGTAGAAGGACAGCTCGTGCCCGTCAGGGTCGTGGAACCCGACGAGGCGCCCACGCGCGGCGCTGATCACCGGCGTGTGCCGGATCCCCAGGGCGTCCAAGTGGGTGGCACAGGCATCGAGGTCCTCCTCGCCGGGCACCCGCACGTTGAGGAACCCGAAACCGTCGGTGGCAGCGGCCGCCGCAGGGTGCTCGCGCAGCGCGAGCGTCACCGAGCCCAACCCCGAGAAGCCAACGCCTCGCACGACACCGTCATGGTCCGGCCACTCCATCTCCTCGCGCAGCCCGAAGACCCGCGCGTACCAGGCGCGGCTCACCGCGAGGTCGGACACCGGGATCTTCACGGACAACACGTCCAGCGGGGGAAGACTCATGGCCCGGCTCCAATCGATACAGTAACGCTGTAGCAAAAGAGAACCACTACAGTGGCACTGGTGTCAACCGTTCGAGGACGAGGACCGATGACCAGCAACACAGCCGGCACGCGCCGGCCCTACCGCTCGCCCGCCCGGGAGGCTTCCGCGGCGATGACCCGCCGGCGGATCGTGGATGCCGCGCGCCGGCTGTTCGTGGACGCGGGCTACGTCGCGACCTCCGTGCGCTCCATCGCCCGGGCCGCCGGGGTCGCCGAGAAGACGGTGTACCTGCAGTTCGAGACGAAGCCGGCCATCCTCAAGGCGGTCGTCGACTCAGCCATCGTCGGCTCCGAACCCGACGTACCCGCCTCCCGCTCACGGTGGTTCCTCGAGGTGCTCGCCCAGCCGCGCCTGGACCGCAAGGTCGAGCTCCTCGCCGACGGCACCTCGGCCCTGCACGAACGCACCGGTCCCGTCTTCGCCGTCGCACGCGAAGCCGCCTCCGTCGACCCGGCAGTGGCAGCCCTGTGGAGCAGGGGAAAGCGCCGGCACCTGTCCGACATGACCACGATGGCGAACAGCTTCGCCGAGCACGGCCTGATCCCCGCCCCCCTGAGCATCGGCTGGGCCACCGAGCTGCTCTATGTCCTGCTCGGACCGGAGAACTGGTACCTCATCCGCCACGAGCTCGGCCACGACGAACGCCACTACCGCGACTGGATCCGGATGACCCTGGACCAGGCCCTGAGCCAGGCAGGTCCACCGCTCCGCTGAGGACGCTCACGGCCCTTCGGGCGCGAGCACGACGTCGAAGACCGTCCGCGACCACGTGCCCTCGATCACCCGTCCGTCGGGGGTGGGTGTCCCTGGTGCTTGGCGGTGGAAGTCCCGGATGAGGGAGTCCTTCACCCCGAACACGGCGTCGGAGTCCAGGAATGCGTCACCACGCACGAAGACGTGGGTGACCAAGGTCCGCAGACCAGGCGCCTGCACCCTGAAGTGCAGATGCGCCGGCCGCATGGGCGACCGCCCCGTCGACTCGAGCATCCTGCCGACCGGGCCGTCGTGCGGGATCGGATACGGCGTCGGGGTGACCGCCCAGAAGCGGTACGAGCCGTCCTCACCACTGAAGAGGTGACCGCGGGCGGCTGTCCTGTCATCGCCGTACTGCACGTCGTAGAAGCCGTCGTCATCGGCTTCCCACACCTCGAGGCGGGCAGCGACCGGGTGACCTTCGGTGTCGCGGACCGTGCCCTCCACCCAGCAGGGCTCGCCGGGCGCACCGAACGCGATGTCCCCGCCGGGGCCCACCTGCGGAGAGCCATCGACGAAGAACGGACCGAATACGGTTGCCTCCGTGGCGTCTTCGTGCGCCTCGTTGTTGATGGCGATGGTCTGCATGGACGCACCGAGGGTGTCCGAGAGCAGGACGAACTCCTGGCGTCGATCGTCGGTGATGTGACCTGCTGCGGCCAGGAACGCGATGGCCACGCGCCACTCCTCCTCGGTCAGCCTGACCTCGCGCAGGAAGGCGTGGAGGTGGGTGACGACCCCGCACATCAGTTCCCGCAGTCGCGGTTCAGCGCAGCCGTCGAACGATGCCAGCACCCGCGCGACGACCTCGTCCTCGCGTGCAGCCTGCTCCGCCGACACGTCGTGGTGCGGGCTGGTGGTTTCAGTCATCGGGGCTCCTCTCTGACCGAAGCCGGACGCAGGAGAGCGCTCCGCCGGCTTCGGCGAAGTCTGCGGCGTAGAACGCCTGTGAGCGCTCCAGATCGCTGACCCGCGGGGCGAAATGCAGGGTTCGCACCTGGACAGACTAGGACTGCAGCTCTGCGGCCGGGGAGCCAGTTCCGCAGGCGATCACACGCGCGCCCTTCCGTCGCGCAGGCGCCTGAACAGTGGTTTCGCGAGCAGAAACCGCGACGGATCTGACTGGGCTGTTTGCCTTTTGCTCGCTTCCACGGCGGTAGGCGAAGCGACCAGTCGATGGAGTCCTTGGTCGTCACTGGATCCCGGGTGCCGGACTAGGACTCCTCGGCACCCCACCGTCCGAGGGACGTGATCGCCTCACGCAGTGCAAGCCCTCGATCGGTCAGCGCGTAGGCCCGGGTGTTGTGCCGAAGAGGTAGGCGGGACAGCACGCCGGCCGCCTCCAGCTCGCGCAGGCGGGTCGCCAGCATGTTCGTCGGCGCTCCCAGGTCGCGCTGCAGGTCGCCGTAGCGCTGTGGGCCCTCGAGCAGCCGCTCCACGATGAGCAGGGCCCACCGGCTTCCGACGATGTCGAGGGCCGCGGCAAGGCCGCTCACTCGGTCGGGTCGGTGTTCGGCTTCATCCAGAACGGCGAGTAGTGGTAGCCGTCGAGGTCGTCAAACTGGCGCTGATACATGAAGGGGTAGTCGTCGATCTCGCCGATTCGTCCGCCGGACGCACCGGCGCGCTCGACCAGATCGTCGACCGCCTCGCGGCTGCCGAGGTCGAACGACACCGTGACCTTGGAGGGCGTGTCCGGTCCGCCGACCAGTTCCTCGGCGCCGCCGACGCTTGCGTACATCTCGCGGCTACCCAGCATCAGGTACTGCTCGGGCGCGATGGCGAAGCACGACACGTTGTGGTCGGACATCTCCGCGTTGAGCGTCCAACCGAGGGCGGTGTAGAAGGCGGTGGCGCGCTCGACGCTCTGGACGGGGCAGGTGATGAAAAGGCTCATGGCGTCATACTTGCAAAATGCAAGTGAGCCCGTCAAGGCCTGGGCCACTCTCTGTCCCGGCAGCGCGCCATCAGCTTCCGTTGGTGTAGACCGTCGGGGTGTTCACGGTTGCGCGAGGGCCGTTGTCGATGTGCTTGACCTTTCGGCTGGAGGACCCGTAGCCGATGTGTGTGGCCACCCCCCAGCTCTTCACCGTGGCGACGGAGAAGACGGCCTCGACGTCGCACGCACGTCCGGTGAGGTGACGCGAGGTCGGGGAGCCGCCGACGGCTGCGTTGCGGCTGGGACAGCGGCCGCACGCAGGGTGTGGCCGGCCCACCGGACCGGCGAGGAGGTCCTCCTCGGCTGGCGGTGGCGGCATCCTCGGTCTCGGACGGAAGGTCACCGTCGGCACCCCCGGAGCAGGTCGCTTCTGCCTCCGACGGGCTCCGGCGGTGGCAGCGACCCAATCGCGGCCATTGCACATCACCGCCGATGGGACAGGATGACCCCATGGACGCTGACTCCCACACGAACACGCCCTCGGGGTCGGGGACCCCCGGAGCCGAGATGCCCCACCGCGTCCTCGGCCGGACCGGGCGCGCGGTGTCGATCATCTCGCTGGGTACGTGGCAGCTCGGTGCGGACTGGGGCGAGGTCCGCCACGACGATGCCCAGGCGGTTCTCGAGGCAGCGGTGCAGGCCGGCGTGACGATGTTCGACACCGCCGACGTGTACGGCGACGGCCGCAGCGAGCAGTGCATCGCGGAGTTCCTCGCAGCCCACCAGGGGCTCGACACGTTCGTGGCCACGAAGATGGGCCGGCGAGCCGATCAGACCCTGGCGAACTACTCGATGGCGAACTTCCGCGCCTGGACCGACCGCTCGCGCTCGAACCTTCGGCGCGACACCCTCGACCTCGTCCAGCTGCACTGCCCTCCGACCGAGGTGATCGACAGCGACCGGGTGTTCGACGACCTCGACACGCTCGTGGCCGAGGGGGTGATGGCCGCCTACGGCGTCAGCGTCGAGACGGCCGACCAGGCGCTCGCGGCGATTGCCCGGCCGTCGGTGGCGTCGGTGCAGATCATCATCAACGCCTTTCGGCTCAAGCCCCTCGAACGGGTCCTGCCCGCAGCGCTGGAAGCCGGGGTGGGCATCATCGCTCGAGTCCCCCTGGCCAGCGGCCTCCTGTCGGGTCGATACGACGAGTCGACCACGTTCGCCTCCGACGACCACCGCACCTACAACCGCCACGGCGAGGCCTTCGACCGGGGTGAGACCTTCTCCGGAGTCGACTACGACCAGGGCGTGCGCGTGGCCAGGGAGTTCTCCGCCCTCGCGGCCTCGCGTGACCTCACACCCGCTCGCGCGGCACTGGCCTGGGTCGCCCAGCTGGACGGCGTCACCACGGTGATCCCCGGCGCACGCTCTCCCGAGCAGGCGCGGCAGAACGCCGCCGCGGGCTCCGTCCCACCGCTGGGCGAGGACTTCACGGCAGCGGTCACCGAGCTGTACGACCTCCGGCTGCGGGACACGATCCACGATCTCTGGTGAGCCGCCGCCCGAGATCCTTCGGGCCTCGGCCGGTATGACCCCCTGGCGATGCGCTGCCGTGACCGGCGACGCCGAACGGGTCACGCCGCCGCGAGGGGCCCCTGGGGCCCGTGGAGCCTGTGTGACAGGCGAGTCTCCAGATGGCCGCTCTGGCATGGAAATTCCTTCTCCTGATGACCGATTCGCCAGACAGGAAAGGTAAAGGGCTAGTAAAGTTCCGGTCAGCGGAGAGCAAAGACGCTGCAGGGGCGTCCGGACCTTCGCTGGGAGTGTGGCCGCGCTCCCGGTGCGCCCGCCCGCAGGGGGTCAGGTGGACCGGGGGCGCGGGCTCACGTCCGCCCCGGGTCGGCGGTAATCGGTGTTGCGCCTCAGCCGTTCGGACGAGGGCCCCCTGGGCCGTGCAGGCACAATGCGTTCGCTGGCGTGCCGGACGGCCCCCATTCGAGGGTGCGCCGACGGCCCGACGTGCCACGCTGGTTCCAGATGCCCCAGCGGGCCCCCCTGCACCCGCTGGGGCAGAGTTGCATCCCGGCTCGTGACGACATCCCGCGGTGCAGGCTCAACGCCGTAGCTGGCGTCGGACCGCGCTGATCGTGCCTCCGATCGCGCCGAATCGCCACAGCGGCCCGCGGACCTGCGGTCCCCTGGGTCGTCGCGG
>DASSQL010000425.1:0-6505 GCA_035702525.1 Ornithinibacter sp.
ATCGCCCAGCACACCGGCCAGACGGTCGACCAGATCGAGATGGACTCCGACCGCGACCGGTGGTTCACCGCCGAGGAGGCCAAGGAGTACGGCTTCGTCGACCAGGTCATCACCAAGGCGACGATGGCGGGTCCCGGGGTCGACAACCCGGTGACCTCCTGACCACGGCCGAGACGACGCGAGAGATGAACATGAACTCAGACCTGACCAGCCGCCTCCACGTGCCCGGTCCCTCCAGCCGCTACATCCTGCCGCAGTTCGAGGAGCGCACCTCGTACGGCATGAAGCGCCTCGACCCGTACACCAAGCTCTTCGAGGACCGCATCATCTTCCTCGGGGTGCAGGTCGACGACGCGTCCGCCGACGACGTCATCGCGCAGCTCATCGTGCTGGAGTCGCAGGACCCCGACCGCGACATCCTGATGTACATCAACAGCCCCGGTGGCTCGTTCACGGCGATGACCGCCATCTACGACACCATGCAGTACATCCGCCCCGACGTGCAGACCTTCGTCATCGGCCAGGCCGCCTCCGCCGCGGCCGTGCTGCTCGGCGCCGGCGCCAAGGGCAAGCGGTTCGCCCTGCCGAACAGCCGGGTGCTCATCCACCAGCCGGCGATCGAGGGCACCGGCGGCATGGCCTCCGACCTCGAGATCCACGCCAACGAGATCATCCGGATGCGCGGCTGGCTCGAGGACACCATCGCCCACCACTCCAACCGCGACGTCGAGCTGGTCCGCAAGGACATCGAGCGCGACAAGATCCTGTCCGCCGCTGCGGCCAAGGAGTACGGCCTGATCGACGAGGTCCTCGCCTCGCGCAAGAACACCGTCTGACGGGTTCGCCCCGACGACACCGGATGCCGTCCGCTCACCTGAGCGGGCGGCATCCCTGCGTCTCGAGGTGCGTGTGCGACACGCAGAGTGCGAGTTCTCGCAACGCCCGAGGTGCGAGGGGGTGTGATCGCTTACTCTTCGGTCGGCATCCGGACCAAGAGGGGATCATCGATGAGGAACATCAAGCGGGTCGCGCTGGTCGGCAGCGTGGCGATGGCGGCCGTGGTCGCACTGACCGCGCCGGCAGTGGCCGCGAACGCGAACGCGTCGGCCGCACCGGTCGCGCCGTACTCCGCCATCGTCGTCAACGGCACCGACGCAGGCGGCTCGTTCGTGCGCGACACGTCGACGAACACCTTCACGGCGATCGGCAGCCGCACGGTGGTTCAGCTGCAGGGCAACGGCATCGACAACCCCCCCTTCGTCATCCTCTCGGCGGCCGACCCCGTCGTCGTCGGTGACCTCGCGGTCGACGGCACCACCCAGAACCCGGCCGCGCTGCGGCTGAGCGACGGCTCCGGCCAGGAGTGCGTCGTCACCGGCACCCTGCACGTCACCGAGGCCACCTTCGGGCCCGACGACGTCGCCACCTCCTTCGCGGCCGACTACTCCGGCACCTGCGCGAGCGGCCAGCCGTCGACCGGTCAGATCCGCTTCAACTCCGCCACGGGGTACCAGGGCCTCGACGTCACCCCGACGAAGTCGTGGAGCGCGCCGTTCGTCGGTGAGCAGAACGCGCCCACCACCGTCACCGTCACGGCACGCGGCACCGGGTCCACGACGATCAGCGCGGTCGACGTCATCGGTGACACCCTGCCGAACTTCGTGGTCGTGTACGGCCAGGACCACTGCACCGGCGCGCTGTTGGCGAACCTCGAGAGCTGCACGGTCGGCGTCGCCGCCGGGCCCCAGTCGCTCACTCCCGCCTCGGTGACCGAGCACCTGCAGTTCTCGACCTCCCAGTCGACCAGCCCGGTCAGGACGGCCCTGAGCTACACCGCCCCGGCGGTGTCCAAGCGCGGGCAGTACTTCCCGACCAGCGCGCGGATGATGGACACCCGGACCGGCACCGGCGTGCGCAAGGGCGTGGTCAAGGGCGGCTCGTCGGTCAGCCTCCCGGTTGCGGGGCACAACGGCGTGCCGACCAGTGGCGTGAGCGCCGCCGTCTTCAACGTGACCGTCACCGGCTCCACGGCCAGCTCGTTCGCCACGGTCTACCCGGGCGGCACCACCCGGCCCAACACCTCGAACCTGAACTTCCGCTCGGGCTTCACCGGCGCGAACCTGGTCACCGTGCCGCTCGGCTCCAACGGTGCCGTGCGCTTCTACAACAACGCCGGCTCGGTGCACTTCATCGCCGACCTCGTGGGCTACTACTCCGCGGCGCCCACCTTCTCGAAGTCCGGGGGGAACGGCTTCTACGGGTTCGACCCGACGCGGGTGTTCGACTCGCGCGCGATCGCGGGATTCGGGAAGCTCGGGTCCCAGGAGTTCTTCGCGCTGCCGATCTCCTTCGGCGACCCGGCCTTCGAGGCGCGGATCCGTGGCTTCGTGGTCACCCTGACCGCCACCCAGGCCACCAAGCCCGGGGTGCTCTCGGTGACTCCGACCAAGCCCACCGGGCCCGCGACCACCTCCAGCCTGAACTACCAGCCCGGGCCTGCGGTCGCGAACCTCGTCGCGGCCAAGACCACCCAGACGGTCGTCGACGGCGCGAGCTACCCGACGGTGTACATCGCCAACTCCGCGGGTGCCTCGACCCACGTCATCGTCGACCTCGTCGGCGTCTTCGCCCAGGAGATCGACGGCGACGAGGGCCTGCGGTTCCGCCCGCTCGCACCGACCCGCATCCTCGACACCGCAGGCAAGGTCGGCGCCCCCTCGGTCGGCACGGGAACCGCGACGGTCATCCCGGCGCCGCCGTCCGTCGCGGGCCGGGACACCTGGGCGCTCGCCGGCAACGTCACCGGGGTGCTTCCCACGGCGAACACCTACCTCACCATCTGGGCCGGGGGCGCGAGGCCCGACGCCAGCAGCGTCAACCTGACCAAGGGGATCACCCGGGCCAACGCGGCGTGGACGGGCGTGAGCAACACCAACACCTACTCGGTCTTCAACCTCGCGGGCAAGACCAACACCATCTTCGACGTGTCCGGCACGTTCGAGGGGTGGCCGGCGAGCCCGGCGACGATCGCGGGCATCCCGTGGAACCCCGCCACGGCCGCCGCTCGCGGCGAGGCAGCCGCGGCCGGGACGGCCCGTCCCGAGGCACCGCAGCCCCGCGACGCCCAGCTCGTGGCGCGCCCGGCGCCGAAGCGCTTCTGAGGTCACCAGCATCACGCCGGATGCCGCCCGCTCACCCGAGCGGGCGGCATCCGCCGTCGTGTTGCGAGTTCTCGCAGTTCCCGCGCGAAGGCTGGAGACCTTGGTGGGCGTGCCGTACCCGGCAGCCGGCTGAGCCGGTTCAGCCGATCAGGTCGTTCGCGACCTGGCAGAACAGGGCGTCGTCGAGCAGCGGGTGCGGACCGCTGACGCTGACGATGTGCGACTCGAGCTCGGTGCCGCCCGGCACGTCGTCACCCGTGGTGTCGAAGGTGATCGACGACCTGATCGAGCCGTGGTCGGACACCACCTTGTGGCCCGAGGAGTCCCAGATCGTGATGGGGTTCCCGTTCTCGCTGACCGTGTAGGTGTAGACCCCGGGCGCGACCTCGGTGACCGGGCCGCCCTCCTTGTTGATCTCGTTCGAGGTGACGCGGAACCACTCCCCGGTGGCCGGGTTGGTCAGGATCTCCTCGGAGTGCAGCGTGATCGAGGCGAAGAACAGCGTCTGGGTGCCCTTGACGGTGCGGGTCACGTTCCCGCCACTGAGGGTCAGGTCGTCGACGATCGGGAACCCGCAGTCGTCGAACGTCTCCTGGTTGGTGAAGGTGAACCTGAAGTGGTCGAACACGTCGGCGTTGGCGGACGGTGCGGCGAGGGCGACCGCGGCCACCCCGGCGATCGTGGCGGCTGCGAGGCATGCGGACGTGCTGGTCATGGTGGTGGCTCCTCCCGGTGGCGCCGGCCCCTTACCGGCAGCACCTTTCATCATGTCCCCGCGGGATGCCGCCCCGGAACCACCCGATGTGACCATCCGGGTCGACGGCGCCGCACGTTGCGCTCTGAGCGGAACGACGCGACGCGCCGTGCCCGTGCGGGCTTCAATGGGTGCGGTGACCCGCGCCGGCAGGTAGCGTCGGGGACGTTGCTCAGCCGAGGGAAGGTGCATCCGTGGCACGCGTGGGAGAGACCAGCGACCTGCTGAAGTGCTCCTTCTGTGGCAAGTCACAGAAGCAGGTCAAGAAGCTCATCGCGGGGCCGGGTGTGTACATCTGTGACGAGTGCATCGACCTCTGCAACGAGATCATCGAGGAGGAGCTCGCGGAGTCCAGCGAGCTCGGGCTCGACGAGCTGCCCAAGCCGCGCGAGATCTTCGACTTCCTCGAGCAGTACGTCATCGGCCAGGACGTCGCCAAGAAGGCGCTCGCCGTGGCGGTCTACAACCACTACAAGCGCATCCAGGCGGGGGAGTCGGCGCTCGGCAAGAAGGACCCCGACCACGTCGACATCTCCAAGTCGAACATCCTGCTCATCGGGCCCACCGGCTGCGGCAAGACCTACCTCGCCCAGACCCTCGCCAAGATGCTCAACGTGCCGTTCGCCATCGCCGACGCGACGGCCCTGACCGAGGCCGGCTACGTCGGCGAGGACGTCGAGAACATCCTCCTCAAGCTCATCCAGGCCGCCGACTACGACGTCAAGAAGGCCGAGACCGGCATCATCTACATCGACGAGGTCGACAAGATCGCCCGGAAGTCCGAGAACCCCAGCATCACCCGCGACGTCTCCGGTGAGGGCGTGCAGCAGGCGCTGCTGAAGATCCTCGAGGGCACCACGGCCTCGGTGCCGCCGCAGGGCGGGCGCAAGCACCCGCACCAGGAGTTCATCCAGATCGACACCACGAACGTGCTGTTCATCGTGGGTGGTGCCTTCGCCGGCCTCGAGAAGCTCATCGAGTCGCGCAACGGCAAGAAGGGCCTGGGCTTCGGCTCCGAGCTGCACACCCCCAAGGACCTCGCCGAGAGCATCCACGAGGTCATGCCCGAAGACCTGATGAAGTTCGGCCTGATCCCCGAGTTCATCGGCCGCCTGCCGGTCATCACCACCGTCGCCCCGCTCGACACGGCATCCCTGGTGCGCATCCTCACCGAGCCGCGCAACGCGCTGGTCAAGCAGTACCAGAAGATGTTCGAGATCGACGGCGTGGCCCTGGAGTTCACCGACGACGCCATCGAGGCCCTGGCCGACCAGGCCCTGGCCCGCGGCACCGGTGCCCGTGGCCTGCGCGCGATCATGGAGGAGGTCCTCCTCCCGGTCATGTTCGACGTGCCCAGCGACGACGAGATCGCCAAGGTGGTCATCACCGGCGAGGTCGTCTACAAGAACGTCAACCCGACCATCGTGCGGCACGACGACACGGAGACCGGCCGCAAGCGCACCCCGCGCAAGCGCTCCGCCTAGGTCCTAGACCTTGCGGGTGTTCACCCGCACCTGCCAGACGGTTCCGGCGATCAGGCCCAGGCCGATCGCGCCGATCCACGGCGCCCAGCCCAGCGGGGTCGTCGTGGCCAGCGCACCGAGCAGGGCCGCCCCGATGGCCGCCCAGACCAGCGCAGCCGCCTGACCTCCCCAGCGCAGCGCGGTCGCCCGCGGCAGGTCGGCCCGCACCGGCCACGACCCGAGCAGGGTGAGGGCCAGGTGGGTGAGGACGACCGCCGACCCGGTGGCCGCGGCCAGGGCCCACTGCACGAGGGTCTGCGGTGTGCCCGCGGGAACGGTCGCGCACAGCACCTGCACGACCAGGAGCGTGAACGCACCCCACCCCGCCGGTCGGGCCAGGGCCCACCAGGTGGAGGCGGCGAGGGCGACGAGGGCGAAGGGCAGGAGGCCGGTGAGACCGGCGCCCGCGACGAGCAGGATGACGACGTCGGCCACGAGCACGCTGCCCACCATCGCGCGGCGCCAGGTGCGGTTGCGGATCATCGGCTCGCCACCCTCGGGGCGCGGGAGCGGCGGGCCGCCTGGCGCAGCACGGTGTCGAGCGACCCCGGCCCCCGCCACGCGATCACCGGCACGCCGGCCATCGCGCACTGGTGCGCCTCGCGCTCCCGGTCGAGCAGCCGCAGGCGCCACACGAGCCGGGCCAGCCGAGGGTCGTCGATGTCGGTCACCGAGCGCAGCGCGTCGTCCGAGGCCCGGTCACCGAGCAGCTCGGGCGGGAGGGTGTCGACGACGACGACCGCGTGGCCGCTGCGGGCGAGGCGCACGGCGTGGGCCAGCGGCTCGGCCGACACCAGCGCCGACAGGAGCACCACGAAGGCGCCCGGCGGGATGCTGCGGCGCAGCTGGGCGCGCAGGGCGCGCTCCTCGCCCATGGTGCCGCGGCTGGGCTCGGCGCGGCCCAGGCCGAGCAGCACCCGGGCCAGCTGGTGGTGGCCGCCGACGGCCGGGACCTCGACGATGCCGCCACCGCCGAGCACCGAGAGCCCGACCCGGTCACCGGTGGTGAGGTAGTGGGCCGCGACCGCGCCGGCGGCCTCGACGGCCACGTCGAGGCTCGACCGGCG
>DASSQL010000426.1:0-5744 GCA_035702525.1 Ornithinibacter sp.
CGCGATGAGCAGCCACGCGTAGGCGGAGGCTCCGCTCGCGTCGACCGCGGCCATCGAGCCGCCCTCGGTGATGAGTGAGGTCACTGGTGCTCCTTACAGCTTCAGCAGGTTCGCGTCGTCGACCGAGGCCGACCGGCGGGACCGGAAGATCGCCATGATGATCGCCAGGCCCACGACGACCTCCGCCGCGGCCACCACCATGACGAAGAGGGCGAGGACCTGACCGTCGAGGTTGCCGTGGATCCGCGCGAACGTCACGAAGACGAGGTTCGTCGCGTTGAGCATGAGCTCGACGCCCATGAAGACGATGATCGCGTTGCGCCGGGTGAGCACCGTGGCTCCGCCGATGGCGAACAGGACCGTCGCCAGGTAGATGTAGTTGACGACGCTCACCGGTCGCTCCCCTCCTGCATGTCGCGTTCGATCTGGGCCTCGGGCTCCAGGTAGACCTCCGGGGAGAGGTTCTGGTCGCGGGCCGTGAGCACCCGGGACACCGACAGCTCGGACGGCGAGCCGTCGGGCAGCAGGGCCGGGGTGTCGACGGCGTTGTGCCGGGCGTAGACACCGGGCACCGGCAGGCCGGCCAGGTGCTCGCCCTCGCGGAAGCGCCGCTTGCTCCACTCGCGCTGGTTCGGGCCGCGGCCGAGCCGCTCGCGGTGCGCGAGCACCATGGCGCCGAGCGCCGCGGTGATGAGCAGGGCGCTGGTCATCTCGAAGACCCACACGTAGCGGCCGAAGATCAGCTGGGCGACGGCCGAGACGTTGCCGGTCTGCGCGTTGATCGCGGCCACCCCGACCGGGTCACCGAAGGTCGCCTCGCCGATGGACGAGGTGAGGATGCCGGCGAGCCCGATGCTGAGCACGGCAGTCGCCCACCGCTGCCCGGTGAGGGTCTCGACCAGGCTGTCGGAGGAGTCGACGCCCACGAGCATCAGCACGAACAGGAAGAGCATCATGACCGCGCCGGTGTAGACGAAGATCTGGATGACGCCGAGGAAGTCGGCGTTCTGGGCGATGTAGAACACCCCCAGGATGATCATCGTCATCGCCATGCCGATGGCCGCGTGCACGGCCTTGCGCGCGAACACCAGTCCAAGGGCGCCGACGACCGCGAGCGGCCCCAGGATCCAGAACAGGACTGCCTCGCCTTGGCTCGTCACGAGGTCACCTCCGCGTCGTCGCTCGTGCCGGTGTGTGCCTCGACGTACTCGCGTTGGGCGTCGGTCGCCGAGGAGACCTTGCCCAGGTAGTAGTCGCGCTCCTCGAGGCCGTCGGCCATCGGGAACGGCGGCTGGAGCATGCCCTGCTGCACCGGGGCCAGCAGCTGGTCCTTGGTGTAGATCAGGTGGGCCCGGTTGTTGTCGGCCAGCTCGTAGAAGTTGGTCATCGTCAGCGCGCGGGTGGGGCAGGCCTCGATGCACAGCCCGCAGAAGATGCAGCGCAGGTAGTTGATCTGGTAGACGCGGCCGTAGCGCTCACCGGGGCTGAACCGCCCGGTGCCGCCCTCGGAGTCGTCGTTGTCGGCGCCCTCGACGAGGATCGCGTCGGCCGGGCAGGCCCACGCGCACAGCTCGCACCCGACGCACTTCTCGAGGCCGTCGGGGTGCCGGTTGAGCTGGTGGCGCCCGTGGAACCGCGGCTGGGTGGGGCGCTTCTCCTCGGGGTACTCCTCGGTGGCGACCTTGCGGAACATCGTCGCGAAGGTGACCCCGAACCCACCGACGGGAGCGAACAGGTCGGAGAAGAAGCCGGACTTCTTCTGCTCGTCAGCCACGAGCGGCCTCCTTGGTGGTGGTGTCGCTGCCGGTGGTCAGGGCCGGCGCGTCGAGAGAGGGCTCGCGCAGGCGCTGCCCGGGCAGGGGCGGCACGGGGTATCCCCCGGCGTACGGGTCGATCTCCTCGGGCACTCCCGGGTGCGCCGAGGCGTCCTTGGCCTCGGCACGGCGGTCCCACATCCAGCCGAAGACCAGGGCGAGCACGGCGATGACGCCGACGAGGAAGAGCGAGGTGACCGGGAAGGTGCGCCCGGCGAAGACGACGGTGCCGCCGAGCCAGCCGTTCTGGCCGGCCCGGAAGAAGGCGACGAGCACGACCCAGCCCAGCGTGGCCGGGATGAGGAACTTCCAGCCGAACCGCATGAACTGGTCGTACCGCACCCGGGGGAGCGAGCCGCGCAGCCAGACGAACACGAACATGAACATCCACAGCTTGACGGTGAACCAGAGCAGGCCCCAGTAGCCGTCGTTGAACATCCCGTCGTTGATCGCCGAGATCCCGGGGGGTGCCTGGGGGCCACCGAGGAACATCGTCGTCGCCAGCGCGGCGACGGTGAACATGTTGATGTACTCGCCGAGGAAGAACATCGCGAAGCGCATCGAGCCGTACTCGGTGTGGAAGCCACCGGTGAGCTCGCCCTCGCCCTCGGCGAGGTCGAAGGGCAGCCGGTTGGTCTCGCCGACCATCGTGATGACGTAGACGAAGAAGCTGAAGAACGCCGGGATGATGAACCACAGGCCACGCTGCGCGTAGACGATCTGCGAGGTCGACATCGAGCCGGCGTAGAGGAACACGGCCACGAGCGACAGGCCCATCGCGATCTCGTAGGAGATCATCTGCGCGGACGAGCGCAGGCCACCCATGAGCGGGTAGGTCGACCCGGACGACCAGCCGGCCAGCACGACGCCGTAGATGCCGATGCCGGCGACGGCCAGCACGAGCAGGACCGCGACCGAGGTGTCGGTGAGCTGGAACGGGGTGGTGTGCCCGAACATCGACACCTCACCGGCCAGCGGGATGATCGAGAAGGAGACGAAGCACATCGTCGCCGTGATGAGCGGGGCCAGGGTGAACACGAACACGTCGGCCGCCTTGGGCCGCACGTCTTCCTTGAGCATCGACTTCATGCCGTCGGCCAGGGTCTGCAGCAGCCCGAACGGGCCGTTGCGGTTGGGGCCGGGCCGCTGCTGCATCCGGCCGATGACGCGGCGCTCGAACCAGATGACGAGCAGGGTCGAGATGAGCAGGTAGACGAAGATGATCAGCGCCTTGACCAGGCTCAGCCACAGCGGGGTGTCGCTGAAGTCGGCGATCGGGTTGTCGGTGTTGCCCGTGGCGGTCGAGACCGCCTGCGGCAGTGCCAGCAGCGCGCTCATCTGGGGTCCCCTCGAAGTATCTGGCGGAGCGACTCGGGGCGGGTCCCACGCTTCGCGTGGGCAGAACTTCGTGGGGTGCCCCTCATGACGAGACCTCCTTGGTGACGGAGACGAGGGCTCCCGGCGCACCGGCCAGGGCGGCCCGCAGGTCGCTGCCCACCGAGTTGGTCGGCAGCCACACGACGTGGTCGGCCATCTCGGACACCAGCACCGGGGCGGTGACGGTCGTGTCGCCGACCCGGACGGTCAGCTCGTCGCCGTCGACGACCCCGAGGTCGCCGGCGGTCGCGGCGGACACCCGGGCCACCGGGGCCGGGGCGGTGCCGGCGAGGAACGGCTCGCCGTCCTGCAGCGACCCGCGGTCGAGCAGGTGGCGCCAGGTGGCGAGCACCAGGGTGCCCTCCTCGACGCTCGGCACGTCACCGGGCTCGACGGCCGGGGCGGCGGGACGGGCGCCCTGCCACGGGCCGAGGGCCGCCATCTGTTCGCGCACCTCACGCACCGTTCGGGTGCCGAGGAACTCGCCCATCTCGTCGGCGAGCATGTCGAGCGCGCGGTAGTCGCTGACCTGGTTGGTGTCGATGGCCGCCTCGAAGGTGCGGACCCGACCCTCCCAGTCGACGAACGTGCCGGCCTTCTCGGCGTGCGCCGCGACCGGCAGCACGACGTCGGCGACCGCGGTGACCGCCGAGGGGCGGATCTCGAGCGAGACGACGAACGGGCGGGTGAAGGCGTCGACGGCACCGGCCACGCCGAGGTCGAGCGGGTCGACCCCGCCGACCACGAGCGCGCCGAGCTCACCGGACGCCGCGGCGGCGACGATGCCGGCCGTGTCACGGCCCGCGGTGTCGGCCAGGGACTCGACGCCCCAGGCGGACGCCACCTCGGCGCGGGCCGCGGCATCCGCCAGCGGACGCCCACCGGGCAGCAGGGTCGGCAGTGCACCGGCCTCGAGCGCACCGCGCTCACCGGCTCGGCGAGGCACCCAGGCGAGCCGGGCCCCGGTTGCCTCGGCGAGGGCGACCGCGGCGCTCAGCGCACCCGGGACCGTCGCGAGGCGCTCGCCGACGAGGACGACGGCGTTGTCGCGCAGGCCCTGGCCCGCGGCGGCGACGACGTCGGTGCCGGACCCCTCGCCGAGGGCGCGCAGCACCTCGGGCTCGGTGCCGGGCGCGGTCGGGATGAGCGTGCCGCCCACCTTGGCCAGGCCGCGGGTCGCGACCGGGGCCACGGCGTACACGGCGGTGCGGTGCTTGCGGAACGCCTTGCGCAGGCGCAGGAAGACGATCGGGCTCTCGTCCTCGGGCTCCAGGCCGACGAGCAGCACGGTGCCGGCCGACTCGAGGTCGGCGTAGGTGACCGCACCGCCGTCGGGGCCGGTGGCCACGACGGTGGAGGCCAGGAAGTCGGCCTCCTCGGCGGAGTGCGGCCGGGCGCGGAAGTCGACGTCGTTGGTACCGAGCACGGTGCGGGCGAACTTGCCGTAGGCGTAGGCGTCCTCGCTGCTGACCCGGCCGCCGACGAGCACGCCGGTGGAGGTGGCGGCACGCAGCCCCGCGGCCGCGGCCTCGAGGGCCTCGCGCCAGGACACGACCCGCAGCTCACCGTCGGCGCCGCGCACCTGGGGCAGCTCGAGGCGGTCGCCGACCGAGGTGTAGGCGAAGGCCCAGCGGCCCTTGTCGCAGTTCCACTCCTCGTTCACCGCCGGGTCGTTCTGCGCCATCCGGCGCAGCACCGTGCCGCGGCGGTGGTCGGTGCGCTGCGCGCAGCCGCTCGCGCAGTGCTCGCACACGCTCGGGGTCGACACGAGGTCGAACGGGCGGGAGCGGAAGCGGTAGGCCGCGCCGGTGAGGGCGCCCACCGGGCAGATCTGCACGGTGTTGCCGGAGAAGTAGCTCTCGAACGGCTGGTCCTCGTAGATGCCGACCTGCTGCAGCGCGCCGCGCTCGACGAGCGCGATGAACGGGTCGCCGGCGATCTGGTCGGAGAACCGGGTGCACCGGGCGCAGAGCACGCAGCGCTCGCGGTCGAGCAGCACCTGCGAGGAGATGTTGATCGGCTTGGGGTAGGTGCGCTTGACGTCCTCGAAGCGGGAGGTCGAGCGGCCCGCGCTCATCGCCTGGTTCTGCAGGGGGCACTCGCCGCCCTTGTCGCACACCGGGCAGTCGAGCGGGTGGTTGATGAGCAGCAGCTCCATGACGCCCTGCTGCGCCTTGTCGGCACCCTCGGACGTGTACTGCGTCTTGACGACCATGCCGGGGGCGACGGTCATCGTGCACGAGGCCTGCGGCTTCATCCGGCCGGGGGGACCCTGCATCTGGGTGGGCTCGCCCGGCGTGCCGTCGGGGCCGGGGCGACCCGGCATCCACACCTCGACGAGGCACTGGCGGCACGCCCCCACCGGGTCCAGGCCCGGGTGGTCGCAGAACCGCGGGATCTCGATGCCGGCCTCTTCGGCGGCCCGGATGATCAGGGTGCCCTTGGCGACCGACACCTCCCGGTCGTCGATCGTCAGGGTGACCAGGTCGGCCGCGGCGGGAGCGGCTGGCGTGGTGGTCGCGGGCGTGGTCGTCATGCGGGCACGCTGTCCTT
>DASSQL010000427.1:0-2512 GCA_035702525.1 Ornithinibacter sp.
CGGCCCGTTCGCGAACATCGCGCACGGCTGCAACTCGGTGATGGCCACCCGGGCCGCCCTCAAGCTCGGCGACTGGGTCGTCACCGAGGCCGGCTTCGGCGCCGACCTCGGGGCCGAGAAGTTCATCGACATCAAGTGCCGGGCCAGCGGCCTGCGCCCCGAGGTGGCCGTCGTCGTGGTGACCATCCGCGCGCTGAAGTTCCACGGTGGCGTGGCCGTCGCCGACGTCGACCGCGAGGACCTCGCCGCCGTCGGCGCCGGCATGACCAACCTGCGCCGCCACCTCGAGAACGTGCGCGGCGTGTACGGGCTCACCCCGGTCGTCGCGGTCAACCGCTTCCCCAGCGACACCGACGCCGAGGTCGACCTCGTCGTGCGGATGTGCTCGCACGAGGGGGTTCGGGCCTACGAGGCCACCCACGTGCGCGACGGCGGGGTCGGCGCGGAGACGCTGGCCCGGGGCGTCGTCGAGGCGGTCCGCGAGGGCAAGAGCGAGATGCGCTTCGTCTACGACGACCACCTGTCGCTGGAGAAGAAGGCCGAGGCGGTCGCGACCCGCGTCTACGGCGCTGCCCGGGTGACGTTCGAGCCGAAGGCCCGGCGCCGCCTCGACCAGATCGAGGCCGCCGGCTACGGGCACCTGCCGATCTGCATGGCCAAGACCCAGTCGTCGTTCTCGACCGATCCCTCCCAGCGCGGCGCCCCCTCGGGCCACACCGTCACGGTGCGCGAGGTGCGGCTGGCCGCCGGTGCCGGGTTCGTCGTGCTCGTCACCGGCGAGATCATGACCATGCCGGGCCTGCCCAAGGTGCCTGCTGCCCACCGCATCGACGTCGACGACGAGGGCCGGGTCGTCGGCCTCAGCTGACCGCGCGAGCCCTCAGGCGCGGCCGTCGGGGACCATCGGCTGGCCGTCGAGCCGCCGGGCCATGACCACGCTGTCGCGGTCGTCGCCGGGCGCCACCCGGATGACGCCGGGCACCCGCCCGATCTCGACGTAGCCGCAGCCCTCGTAGAACCGCGTGGTCCCCAGCCCGCTGCGCACGTCGAGCACGGCGACCTCGACGTTCTGCTCGCGGGCCACCCGGTGCATCGCCGCCATGAGGAGCCGCCCGTGGTTGCGCCCGCGCAGGTCGGGGTGGGTCATGATCCGGTAGGCGGTGCGGGTGTGCCCGAGCATCGGGTTGCGGTCGGCCACCCAGAACCCGGCGCCCACGACCCGGTGGTCGGGCCCGCGCAGCAGCACCCCGGTGGTGTTGCCGTCGGCCATCCCCTCCTCGTGCGCCGCCAGCGCCTGGGCGACGTGGTGGCGCGGCGCGCCCGGGAGGAACCCCACGGCTCCCCCGGTGTCGTTCACCGCGCACCACAGGTCGAGCAGCGACTCGCGGGTCTCGTCGTCGAACCAGTCGTGCGCCTCGACCCGCGGCGCCCGCAGCACGGTGGATGCCGTCGCGCCGCCGTCGCCGTCGTCGGAGGCGCCCACCTTCTGCAGCCCCGCGGCGAGGGCGGTGTTGAGCGCGGCCAGGTTCGCCGCCCGGCTCGTCACGACGACCGGCAGGTCGGGCAGCCACTCGAGCGCGTGGGCCGTCCAGGCCCGGGCCGCCTCGGTGGCGAGCCCGCGGCCGTGCACCGGGGCGGCCAGCCGGTAGTACAGGTTCAGCACCTGCTCACCGCGGTCGTCGCGCTGGCGGCGCAGGCCGCCGACCCCGATGCCGGTGCGGGTGATCGTCTCCTCGACGACGCCGTAGTCGAAGCCCGCGCTCTCCCAGCGGTCGAGGCAGTCGGTGAAGCCCCGCGCCGCGGCCTCGGCGGTGCCCGGCATCGCGTCGAGCGCGTGCTCGTACAGCGCCGGGTCGCGGTGCAGCCCGACCCAGAGCGACCGGTCGGCCCGCCCGGGCGGGCGCAGGGTCAGCCGGTTCGTCGTGAGCTCACGAGGCGCCTTCTGCACGGTCGCGAGGGTACCGGCGGCGCCTGAGCCCCGGGGTCGTCGTGCGCAGGCCGTCCGCCCAGTGGTCAGACCGCGTAGGCCCGCAGGTCGCCGGCGAGCTCGGGCCGCACCCGCGCGGTCATCCGGGTGCCGTTCTCGACGTGCTCGCTGGCGAGCACCTCGCCGGTCTCGTGGATGCGGCTGACCAGGTCGCCGCGGTCGTAGGGCACGAGCACCTCGACGTCGATGTCGGGTTGCGGCAGCTCGTCGGCGATGAGGGCGCGCAGCTCGTCGAGGCCCTCACCGGTGCGGGCCGACACGACGATCGAGTGCTTCTCGTGGCGGCGCAGCCGGTCGATGACCTCCGCGTCGGCGAGGTCGGCCTTGTTGATGACGATGACCTCGCGCACGTCGGTGGCGTCGACGTCGGCGAGCACCGTGCGGACCGCGGAGATCTGGCCCTCGGGGTCGGGGTGCGAGCCGTCGACGACGTGCAGCAGCAGGTCGGCCTCGGCGACCTCCTCGAGCGTGGAGCGGAAGGCCTCGACCAGCTGGTGCGGCAGCGCGCGCACGAAACCGACGGTG
>DASSQL010000428.1:0-4419 GCA_035702525.1 Ornithinibacter sp.
TTCTGCGACGACTACCTCGAGCTGGTCAAGGACCGCGCCTACGGCGCCCAGGGGGATGCCGTCGCCGCCAGTGCCCGTGCGACGCTGCGGATCTCGCTCGACGTCGTGCTGCGCCTGCTCGCGCCGGTGCTGCCCTACGTCACCGAGGAGGTCTGGTCGTGGACCCACGACGGCTCGGTGCACCGCGCCGCCTGGCCGACCGTCGACGAGGTGCCGGCCGGTGGTGACGCCGCCCTGCTCACGGCCGTCGGTTCGGCGCTGGCCGCCGTGCGCAAGGCCAAGTCCGAGGCGAAGGTCGGCATGCGCGCCGAGGTGCCCTCGATGACCCTCGTCGGGCCGGATGCCGCGCTGGCCCACGTGCGCGCGGCGGAGGCCGACCTGCGAGCGGCGGGCAAGCTCACCGGCATCCTCGAGTTCGCGGCCGGCGACGAGGTCGGCGCGCGTGACGTCGAGCTCGTGCCGGTGGCCAAGCCCACCGCCTGAGGGTTCAGGCGGGGGCGGCGCCCAGGTCGACGGCGTAGGCCTTCGACCGCACCGTGCGCAGGCCGGTGGGCCGCACCGCGACCCACGGCACGTCCCAGCCGCTGAGCCCGAGCCGGCGCTGCACCACCGTGTCGCGGCGCAGGTGGTCGACCCGCCCGCTGGCCGGGTCGTAGACGTCGAGCATCCGGTCGCCGTCGCCCGGCAGCACGAGCACGACGTGCCGCGGCGTCACGGCGTTGCCGACGTAGAGCAGCGCGGGCTCACCCTCGGCCACGACGTCGACGAGGGTGTCGAACGACCTCACCAGGTCGGCCTCACCGCTGCCGCGCAGCACGTCGAGCGTGTACAGCGTGCCGATCCGGGCGGCGCCGTACTCGAGCTCGTGCAGCGCGCCCCACGGTGGGGTACCGAGCCGCCGCGGCCACGGGACGTTCGGCCGGTGGCCCCCCGCGAAGAGGCTGTTCGTGCGACGCATCACGACCCGCTCGTAGGCGGCGAACCGCTCGGCTTCGGTGGCCCCGCTCGGCGAGCCCGGCGGGTGCGGCTGCCCGGTGCGCACCCACGACGCGAACAGGGGGTCGACGAGCATGCGGGCCACCGTGAGGCACGCCGAGCCGCAGGTCACCGGGGACTGCTGCACGGGGCCGGTGTCACCGGCGCGGAGTCGGAAGGGCGTCACGCCCCCATCGTTACCGCCCGGAGGCTTCCCGCGCCACTTCCGGTCTGCTTGGGTGGTGCCGTGGCTCGCCGCAGCTCCGTCGGGGGTTCGCTCGGCCGACCGCCATTCGTGGCCGGGTCGGTGTGCGCCTGCCGGCCCCTCGACACCGACCTGCGCGCAATCCTTGAGGCTCGAACGTCCCCGGTGCCACCACCGGTCTGGTTGGGTTGACCTGTGTCCACCCGCCCGAACGTCGTGAGCGCCCTGGGGCGACCGCCGTACGTGGCGGCGCTCGGCGCGGTGACCCTGCTCGTGGTGGTGTGGGCGGCCGCGGCGCCGCGCCCGGCACGGGTGCTCCCGGGGCTGCACACCGACAAGGTCGTCCAGCAGCAGGCGGCGTCCGACGCCCTCAACGGCGGCGAGGCCAAGCTGAACCTCAAGCGCATCCCCGGCCCGTGGAACCAGACCAGCGACGGGGTCGCGCTCGTGCTGGGCTGGGCGACCATCGCCGTGCTGGCCCTCGGCGCCGGGTTCTGCCTCTACCTCATGGTGCGAGCCTGGTTCTCCGGTCGTGAGGACCGCACGCCCGAGGTCGGCGACGCACCGGACCTCGACCTGGAGGCCCTGGCGCTGGCCGTGTCCGACGACGCGTCGGAACGTCTCGACGCCCTGTCCGCGGGCACCCCGGCCGAGGGAATCATCGCCGCGTGGACCCACCTCGAGGCCACCCTGCACGAGACCGGCCTCGCGCTTCCGCCGTCGCGCACCTCGACCGAGGTGAGCCTCGACGTGCTCCGCCGCTTCCCGGTCGACGAGACCACCCTGCGCACCCTGGCCGACCTCTACCGCGAGGCCCGCTGGTCGAAGCACCCACTCACCGAGGACGACCGGAGCCGGGCCGCCGCGGCGTACGGCGCCCTCGACGCTGCCCTGCGGGCCGGGGCGCCGCAGGGCAGCCGGGGGTCGCGTGGCTGACCGGCCCCGGCTCGCCCTGCGCCCGTTGCTGCTGATCGGTGCCGGCGTCGTCGTCCTCGTGCTCGTCGTCATCGCCCGGGGGCCGGTGGCCCTGCTCGCGGTGGCGTCGGTGGCCGTGCTCGCCGGCTTCGTGCTGGCCGTGCCGCCCCTGATGGGCCACGACGGCATCGACTGGGACTGGCTGCCCGACCGCGCGTTCGAGGTGCCCCCCGAGCCCGGCATCGCCAACCTGCGCCGCCTGCTCGCCCCCACCGCCGGCGACACCGCCGCCCCGGAGCAGCTGCAGCTGCTGGTGCGGGCCATCGCCACCGACCGGGCCGGTGGTGACGCCTACGGCGATGGCCGCCTCGCCGCCTACCTCGGCGCACGCCCGCGCGTCCTCGACCTCGCCGAGGCCGATGCCGTGATCACCGAGCTCGAAGCCCTACCGATCCAGGAGACCAAGTGACCGACATCCCCACCGCCCACCGCCGTGCGACGGCCGTGCTCGACGAGGTCGACACCGTCATCGTCGGCAAGCGGGCTGCCACCGAGGTCGTGCTGGCCGGGGTGCTGGCCGGCGGCCACGTGCTGATGGAGGACTTCCCCGGCCTGGGCAAGACCCTGGCCGCCCGCACCTTCGCGCAGGCCCTCGGGCTGGACTTCACCCGGGCCCAGTTCACCCCCGACCTGCTGCCCGCCGACCTCACCGGGTCGTTCGTCTACGACCAGGGACGTCGCGAGTTCGAGTTCCGCAAGGGCCCGGTCTTCACCGGCTTCCTGCTCGCCGACGAGATCAACCGCACCCCGCCGAAGACCCAGGCCGCCCTGCTCGAGGCGATGCAGGAGCACCAGGTCACCGTCGAGGGCCAGACCTTCCCACTGCCCCAGCCCTTCCACGTGCTCGCCACCGCGAACCCCGTCGAGTACGAGGGCACCTACCCCCTGCCCGAGGCGCAGCTCGACCGTTTCCTGGTGCGCGTGGCGTTCGGCTACCCCGACGCCGACGGCGAGTGGGAGGTGCTCAACCGCCGGATGACGCGGCGCCAGGAGGACCAGGAGGTGCGCCGCGTCGTCGACGCCGCCGAGCTGCTCGACATGCAGGCGGCGATGGAGGACGTCACCGTCTCCCCCGAGCTGGGGCGCTACTGCGTGGCCCTGACCCGCGCCACCCGCGACCACGAGCACTCGCTGATGGGGGCCTCCCCCCGTGGCTCGCTGGCCCTGATGCTCGTCGGTCGCGCGTACGCCGTGATCCGCGGCCGCGACTACGTCACCCCCGACGACGTCAAGGCCATCGCACCGGCCGTGCTCGAGCACCGGGTCGTCGTGCGCCCCGAGCTGTGGATGAGCGAGATCTCGGCGCGCAGCATCGTCGCCGACCTGCTGCGCACGGTGCCGACCCCGCGCACGGGGGTGCGCCCGTCGTGAGGAACCCCTGGCGGCCCACGCGGGCGCTCGGGCGCGCCACCGCGATCGGGGTCGTCCTCCTCGCCGCCGCGGCCGTCGGCGGACGGGCCGACCTGGCGGTGATCGGGGTGCCGCTCGTGGCGCTCGTCGTGTGGGCGGCCGCGACCCGGCCGACGGTGGCTCCCACCGTGCAGAGCCGGCTCAGCTCTCAGGTCGGGAACGAGGGCGACTCGCTCACCTGGCGCGTCGACGTCAGCACGGTTCCCGGGCTGCGCGACGTCGTCGGGCACCTGCCGGGCGACCGCTGGACGACCACGACCCCCGAGCACGGCCACGTCGCCGCGGCCGCGACCGGCGCGACGACCGTGCCGCTGGCGGTGCAGGCGCGGATCGACCGCTGGGGCGCGCGCCGGCTCGGCCCGGGCCAGGTCG
Source organism: Ornithinibacter sp. (assembly GCA_035702525.1). Classification (GTDB taxonomy): domain Bacteria; phylum Actinomycetota; class Actinomycetes; order Actinomycetales; family Dermatophilaceae; genus Fodinibacter. The sequence goes on from DASSQL010000428.1 coordinate 3,938, forward strand.
GCGGCTTCGGCAACTTCGCGGCCTTCGCGTGGACCTGGCCCGAACAGCGGGTCGAGACCGTCGCGACGGTTCCCACCCCGGGGGTGTTCACCTCCAGAGCCGCACTCCCCCACCCGGTGGGGCTGGTCGGCCAGCACCGGAGCGCCCGGGTCGGTGGCGGCACCGAGCTCGCCGAGATCCGCCAGTTCCGCACCGGGGACCGGCTGCGGCGCATCCACTGGCCGGTCTCGCTGCGCACCGGCGCCCTGCACGTGACGACGACCTACGCCGACCAGGATGCCGAGGTGCGGCTGGTCCTCGACGCCATCCGTGACCTCGGTGAGCGCGACCTCGAGACCGGCCGCCGGTCGAGCCTCGACGTGGCCGTCGAGGCCGCCGGCGCGGTCGCGGCCCACTACCTCACCACCGGTGACCGGGTCGGGCTCTCGGTGCTCGGCGGTGGCGGCATCGTCGAGGTCCCGGCCGTCGGCGGCCACCACCAG